>CAYWUR010000078.1:0-7994 GCA_964460745.1 uncultured Desulfobulbia bacterium
AGAGTAATTTGTCTATTTATATTAATATGATACTTCAAGTCAGAAAGTTGAGTTACTATGTTAAGAAGAGACAAATATCTCCAACAAATTGAAATCAAATAACAAAAGTTGTATCGTAACAAATTGATGTATTCGTAAAAATTAACGGGATGGTGAAATTATGGCCGATCAACTGGGTTCAACCTGGATTGTGGATTGTGATTACTGCGGACGTATTCTGCACGGCGATTACAGTACGACGTTAAAGAAACGGCTGGCGGAAAGCATCGCCCGCTTCCGCGCCTTTAACGATGCGGGCAACCCCGCCATCCCTTATATAGCGGCCTGGCGTGAGGATGAGAAAGTAATATGGTACGAATTTGTCGGCCGGCGTTTAACGGATCTTCTGGACTGCGAACCGGCCGACATTGCCGAGGCTTTCGGCAACAGCATTATTGATCGGTGCGTTTACCGGCACACGGAAGATGCCGGGGTAAAAAAAGAAATCATAAGCCGGCAGGAGTTAAGCCGTGTAAGAAAATGGCTGCGGGAAGAGAGCAAAAAAAACGGGATCATTGAAGCAGTTTACAAGCTTGCCCTTAAAGACGGCAAGGTCGTCTGGTTAAAGGATCAGGCCGCCATAGAAGTTCATGAACAAGACCGGATTTGCCTTTCCATGGGCGGGCTGTCCATTGTGTCCGAAGAGATGGAGGTGGAGGGAGCAAACAGGTTGACAGGCGAACAATCAGCCGAGTTAAAAAAAACCAACGAACAACTGCGCCGGGAAATCGCCGCCCACCATCATTCCGAGGAAACAATGCGTGCCTATATAGTCGAACTGGAGCAGAGCAACCGTGACCTACAGGAATTTGCCTATATCGCCTCCCATGACCTCCAGGAACCGCTCAGCCTGATTCATGCGCTGGGGACTCGCCTGCGCAACAGACACGGCGACACCTTGACCGAGCATGGCCGCGAATATCTGCGGAGAATTGAAAATACCGCCGCACGCATGAAGAAACTGATCAAGGGCCTGCTCAGGTATTCACAGCTGACAACCGATACCCAGAGGTTTGAGGCGGTAGATCTGGCTGCTGTTTTAACCGGGGTACTGGCTGATATGGAAATACGCCTGAAGCAGAACGGCGGCAGGGTTGAGATCGGCGAGATGCACACCGTTGAAGCGGATCCATTACAGATGCGTCAATTATTGCAAAATCTTATCAGTAACGCCTTAACGTATTGTCACCCCGACAGAGAACCTCTCGTAAGGATCTCCGGACAACAACTGACGGACGAGAATAGCCGGCCAACCCACTGCCTGATTTCAGTTCAAGATAACGGCATAGGTTTCGACGAAAAATATCGGGAACGGATTTTCGGCATATTTCAACGTCTGCATCGCCGAACCACCTACGATGGCACAGGGATCGGGCTTGCCACCTGCAAAAGAATAATCGAGCGTCATGGCGGCGATATCACGGCCAAAAGCACACCCGGACAGGGCGCGGAATTCATCGTCACCCTGCCCCTCAAGCAAACGCACAGATTGAATCCCCCCCCCGCAGACCTGACAAGGCGCTAATCCCGTGAGTCTGGTACATATATTTTTCATGGCGCCGGGCGACTGCCCGGCTGCCACCGATTGTTTAAAAAAATCTTCATTTGCGCCCGGTAATAATCGCTGTTGGGAGGATCAGCGGTAATCGCCGCTCTCTCCGCGGCCAGGGCCGCATCAACCTGATCATTGGCCCAGTAGGCGTTGGCCAGCGTATCAAGGAGATAGCCTTGCGGCCGGCGGGAGACCGCCATTTTGGCAAGAGCCAAAGCCCGGACGGGAGCAAGAATACGCGGGTCATCCGCGGTTATCAGCAACCACGCGTAGTTGTTTAAAATCTCAGGATCATGCGGGGCCAGCGCCAGGGCCTTTTCATAAGCAGCGGCAGCCTCGGCCTTTCTGTTATTTTCAAGCTGCAGGTCACCCATCAGACGATGCCAGAAGGCATTGTCGGGATCCTGTCTGATTTTCTGTTGTAGAACGACTTCGGCAAATTTATTGCCGGACTGTCCTTTAAAGGAATCCAGCGGCATTTTATAAAAAAAGCCGGCGCTGCCGAGCAGTATAACGAGATAAAGGAGAAGGCTGCCGTAAACCTTGTAATCGTGTTTCTTTATAAGAGTTCGGTTGACCTGACATTTTTTTAAGAACTCGACTCTCTGCCCGATGCTGAAATGATGCCAGCTTGGCAGATCACGGGTATTACCGCTCAACATCCCGATTTTTTCAAAAGACTGAATAAGTGAGCGGCTATCGCCAATTGCCTTGAAAACATGAAGATCGGCCTGTCTCTCAAAATTTCTCATAAAAAAACCAAACAAATATCGAAAATAGAGAATCATGATAACAAAAAGAGGGACGGTAATCCAAAAGGCAAGGGCGGCCCCCGGTGTATCATTGGTAAAAGTAACGAGTCGGTAAAAGATATTTGAGTTGAGCAGTAAATAAAAAAGAGGATTGGCGATCAGGCTTGTCAGCAGGCCAAAACCGAGAAAAAGGACCAGGTATAGTTGCAGATGGTATTTTTTGACGTGGCCGATTTCATGGGCGACGACCGCTTCCAGTTCATCCTCCTGCAATGCGTCAAGCAATGCCGGTGTTATAAGCAAATAGCGAAATCTTTTGGATATGCCCATGACGCCCGCGGTCAAGATACGGCCCTCGAACAGCGGCCAAAGCATAATATCGGAATATTTGAAATTCTGTTTCGCGCAGAACTTTTCCATGTCGTGGCGGACAGCACCTGCCGGCAGCGATGTGCAGCCCCATAGCCATTTAACCAGGACCGGAAAGGTTATGGCCAGCAAAAGAAAAAACAGCAGTAACAGAAGCGGTTCTCCCCATCGGGATCCAGGGAAATATTTCATATAGGAGGGGGAAAGCAGCCGGACCATATCCATGAGCAAAGAAAGCAAGAGCCATGGCAAGACGATGGGGAGATTTGTTTTAACATTGTATAGTAAAAAATTATATGCCGTGTATGCCTTGTCGAAGATCGACCGGTAATTTCCCCGAGCGGCCCGCCACATAATACAGAGATAAAAAAAATAAAGGATCATGCCGCCAAAATTGATAAGGCTGGGCAAATAACCGGTCAGAGGGAGGAGGGAAAAATAATATTTGCAATCAAGCAGATAGACATCTACGGCAAAGAAAACAATGGCCAGAATAGAAAATCTTTGTTCGGCGGCAAAATATTTTCTGCCGCTCCGCATAGATTTTCCACGGTTGACGACGGTAACCAGCCAGTGATATATAAAAGCCTTAAGTAAAAAAAGGGGGAGCCCATACTGCAAGGGAAGCAGAGGAGACTCAGGCACCCTGTTCGTCGAAAAAATGAGAATTACAACGATTAAATAAAGAAGATTATTATAAATCAATATATTATATCCGAACCTGCAATGCAGGATGTTTTTCCATGAAAAATTGTTGACAAACGAGGCGTGGTAAATTAACTATGAGAAATTAAACATTCGATCGGGCCTATAGCTCAGTTGGCTAGAGCCACCGGCTCATAACCGGTCGGTCCCTGGTTCGAGTCCAGGTAGGCCCACCATATTAAATCCTTGAATCAGTGCCGGCAATCGTCTGTTTTGGACTTATTCTTTTGATATTTACAAACAATAAGTCATAAAGGCAAACGATTTAAGCCGCCGCGTCGGCTTTGAGGAACGTCCGTCAACGGTGTTGTCGGCCCTTCTCTATCCTGCCGAATTACATGAAATGGCAAGCTGCTCAAGTAATAACCGCATAAAAATATTGACGTGGTGGAGACAATACCTGATCAGGTGGAGTCAAACCAACATCCGCATGCAGCAGCTGCGTAAAAAAGGTGCACTCGTAAAGGGGTAGCGCCTTTTTTCTTTTTAGCGCCGGCCATGGCTGGATGGCTAGGCAAACAAACGGAGAAAGATTCCGAGATTGATGCAATGTCTGACGGTTTGATTTTACATAATCTTCTTGACATCCTCGAAACGCATGCCCCTTCAACGCTGGCGGAATCGTGGGACAATGTCGGCCTGATGGTCGGCGACCCGGCCCATGCTGTTTCCGGGATCCTGGTTGCCCTTGACCCCACTGCCGCAGTTCTGGACGAGGCCCTTGCCAGCGGCCTGAATACCGTGATCACCCATCATCCATTAATATTTCAGCCGCTCAAGTCGGTCCGTTTTGACCAGCCGACGGGGCGGATTTTGCAACAGGCCATTACCGATAAAATCGCGGTTCTCGGCTGTCATACCAATCTCGACAAAATTCACGGCGGCGTAAATGATGCGCTGGCCGCCGCCCTGGGACTTATCGATACCAAACCGCTTGCGCCGGAAATCGCCGGACACATAGAGCCCCTGGGGTTTGGACGACATGGCCGGCTGCCGACCCCCAGAAAGGCGACTGATTTTCTCGAATTTTTAGCAAAAAGTCTGGGCCTTACTGTAATAGCCGTGGCCGGCAAACTGCCCGAGTTGATTTCAACCGTGGCGGTTTGCGGCGGCAGCGGGTCGGATCTTGCGGAAAGCGCCATGCATGTCGGCGCTCAGGTTTATATCACCGGCGAGGTTAAACACAGCACGGCCAGATGGGCGGAAGCCCGTGATTTTTGCGTGATCGACGCCGGCCATTATGCCTCTGAAAAACCGGTTGTCGCGACGCTGACCGCCTTTTTGAAAAAAACAGCTAATGAAAAACGCTGGGGCATCGACGTCGTGGCGGCAACCAGGCAGAAGAATCCTTTTGTTTTTTACGAGGTACAAGCACCGAGGTAACGCTCTGCTACTATTATTCCGTAGTGTGGTCATTTACGTTTTTTTGTAAATTCAGTAAAAGGAGATAAGCATTGAACGAAGAAATCAAACAACTTACAGCGTTGCAGGCCATTGATCTCGAGATCGCAAAGCTGGATGAAAAAATGGCCGAAAAACAAGCCGAACTCGACAATCGTAAATCGGCTTTTGCAGAACGTCAGGCCACCATTGTCGCACTTAAAGAGAAACTTGAGATTACGGAGACAAGGCAGCGGGAACTGGAAGCCAATCATGCCGACGAGCTTACGCGCATCAAGGAACGGCAGTCGAAAATGATGAAAGTCCAGACGAACCGCGAGTATCAGAGTCTATTGAAGGAAATCGAGTCCGGCAAAAAGGCCAATAAAGAGGGGGAAGAAGAACTCGTTAAACTTATGGAAGAACGTGAATCCCTCAACAAAACCCTTGAAGAACAGATAAATCTGGCAAAGGGCGAAGAAGAACTGCTAACCGAGGAGACTGCCGAGACGACGACTCTTTCCGGCACTTTAAACAAAAAGAAAAACACCGTTGCCAAAAAAAGAAAAACCAAGGCCAAGGGGATAAAGGCCGACCTTTTGAAACGTTATGATATGTTACGGCAAAGAAGAAACGGCAAGGCCCTCGCCACTGTTATAAAAAGTGTTTGCCAAGGGTGTTTTATGAAAATCCCCCCCCAGCAATATAATGAAATCCTGAAAGGCGACCGATTGTTTTTTTGTCCGACGTGCCAACGCATCATTTATAATCAAGTAGAGAACGATAAAAAGTGAACAGCCGGCATAAAATGCCTCCGGAGGACAAGGCCCTCGCCGCGACCCTGAATATTCTGGGCGAAAAACTGCCCGACGAGGTTCTGGCCGCCTGTTTGCCGGAGACCTCCCCTGGTCTGGCAAGAGATCATCTACATACCGCCGCCCGATATTTTTTCTCTGAAGAAACGCCCCCGACCGGCGAAGATCCGCGACACAAGCCGCTCCACATTCACGAAAAGCTCGGCAAAGAGAGCGGCGTCTGTTCGTTGTTCACCGATGGCGCGGCCAGGGGCAACCCCGGCGAAGGCGGGGCGGGCGCCGTACTCCTTAATTCGCGGGAGACGGAAATTTTTGCCGGCGGCGCCTACCTCGGCCAATGCACAAACAATGTGGCGGAATATCGGGCCTTGCTATTAGGGCTTAAGCAGGCCAGTCGGCTTGGCTGCGAGAACATCATCGTTCATCTTGATTCCGAACTTGTCGTGCGGCAGATACAGGGTATTTACAAGGTCAAGAACGCCAAGCTGAAACCCCTCTTTGCACAAGCCAAGGAATTGCTTGGCCGATTTCGAACCTGCCAGGTGCGCCATATACGACGCGAGAAAAACAGCCGGGCCGATCAACTGGCCAACGAGGCCATTGATAAAAATTTAAAGCCGTAAAAGGTGCCGGCGTATTATAATGGATTTGGAGCGGGCGCATGATCGCTCCGGTGAATAACCGGAGAGGAAAGTCCGAACTCCGCAGGGCATGGTGGTTCGTAACACGAACTGGGGGCAACCCTAAGGAAAGTGCCGCAGAAAATATACCGCCCCGCAGCAGCAGGGTAAGGGTGAAAAGGCGAGGTAAGAGCTCACCGCCTCCATGGTGACATGGAGGGCATGGTAAACCCCACCAGGAGCAAGACCAAATAGGGAGACGTTTGAGGGCTGCCCGTCCGAGGTCTCCGGGTAGGTTGCTTGAGGCGCCGGGCGACCGGCATCCCAGATAAATGATCATGGCCCCAACCGGGGTACAGAATTCGGCTTATAGCCCGCTCCATTTTTTATTGATTTTTACAAAAAATGCCCTGCGTCTTTCGCCTTGGCCCGTCTCGCCTTGCAACAAGGTTTTCCGGGCATAAACCGTCCTGCACTGCTTAATATTCATGACGCCAATTTTTTCATGATGCAAACTAGAGTAGCCGCCATAATACCTGCTGCCGGCAACGGCACCAGGATGGGGCTTGCCACCCCTAAACAATTTCATGAATTGGCTGGCATGCCGATGCTTATTCATACCCTGCGTGTTTTTGAAAAAGTGGCGGAAATTGGTCTCATTGTTCTGGCGGCGCCGGCCGAACATTGTGCGTGGGTAAAAGACATGGTCGACCGTTTTCAACTTGGACGACCGGCCGGCGACATTAAGGTGGTCAGCGGCGGCCGCTTGCGGCAGGATTCCGTGCGGGCCTGCCTTGCTTCCTTACCGTCGGAGATAGATCTAGTTGTGGTACATGATGGAGCCCGGCCGTTGGTCACGCCCGAAACAATAAAAGCCTGCATTCAGGAAGCCCGGCAAAGCGGAGCGGCGGTGGCCGCAATCCCGGTAAAGGACACACTGAAAACGGTTTCCGCCGCTAAAAAAATTATCAAAACTATCGAACGGGATGAATTGTGGCAAGCACAAACGCCCCAGGCCGTGCGTCTATCGCTGCTGAAGAAGGCGTATGCCGCCGCGGACAAGGATGGTTTTATCGGGACGGACGAAGCGGCGCTGCTCGAGCATATCGGCCGGCCGGTCACTGTTGTCGAGGGTAGCGAAAGAAACATCAAGATTACCCGGCCGGACGATCTCCTGCTTGCCGAGGCTATACTTATGCATGACGTCAACTCGCATATATCTCCCGACACCAGAGTCGGACACGGTTACGACGCCCATCAATTAGTGGCGGGAAGACCTTTGGTTTTAGGTGGTGTCACCATTCCGCATCCATCAGGATTACTTGGACATTCAGATGCCGACGTTTTAACCCATGCTTTATGCGACGCGATTCTGGGGGCTGTCGGCGCCGGTGATATCGGCAGACATTTTCCGGCAACCGATCCGCAATATAAGGACATCCAAAGCATAAAACTGCTTGAGCATGTCGTGGCACTGGCCGCCGGGATGAGCTTTAAGTTAATAAATGCCGATCTCACCATAATTGCCCAGGAACCGAAGCTGTCAGAATATCTGCCGGAGATGAAGAAGAGGTTAATCGAAACATGCCGGGTTGACCTTCACGCGATCAACCTTAAAGCCACGACTACGGAAAAAATGGGCTTTGCCGGACGTAAAGAGGGAATCGCCGCACATGCCGTGGTCCTGATGCAGGGTTAAGCTTTTTTTCAGTAACTGTTCAGCTGCACCCCATCTCGGAGTCTGCGCTTACCTCGTCCGTTT
>CAYWUR010000079.1:0-7856 GCA_964460745.1 uncultured Desulfobulbia bacterium
ATAACAGCTATGACAGCCGATTCTGGCACTTTGTCAAGTTGAAGGCGGTCAAAGGCAGGGCTTTTATCTTGTATTGGTCATGGAATAAGAATATTTTTTCCGTGCGATGGAACAGAATCGGCCACCTTATTCACTGAGAGTTCGTTGGGTATAAAATTTACGGGCCGTTCGCCGGTGGGCGGCGCTCGCTGATTCAGATTCATCTATACGTTCGGCGGTAAACGCTTAAGAGGGATCGCCATGAAAACCGAGTACACCTTTGCCCATAAGCATATTCTCAGCCTCGACCATCTCTCCTGCGCGGATATCGAACATATTATTCAATCAGCTGAATCCTTTAAAGAAATATCATCACGGCCTATAAAAAAGGTTCCCACCCTGAGAGGAAAAACGGTAATCAACCTCTTCTTCGAACCAAGCACCCGTACACGTCTTTCTTTTGAAATAGCAGCCAAGCGCATGAGCGCCGACACTTTTAATATCTCCGCCTCGACCAGCAGCATAACCAAAGGCGAGACGCTGGTGGATACCGCTGATAATCTTGTGGCCATGAATCCTGATATTATAATTGTCCGCCACCCATGTTCAGGCGCCCCCCATCTGCTGGCCGATCATATCAAGGCATCGGTGATAAACGCCGGTGACGGCGCCCATGAGCACCCCAGCCAGGGTTTGCTGGATTTAATGACGGTGAAGGAACATAAAGGCCGGATTGCAGGATTGAAGGTGGCCATTATTGGTGATCTTGCCCATAGCAGGGTGGCCCATTCGGACATCATCGGTTTTTCCAAAATGGGGGCACGAGTTTATGTAAGTGGTCCGGCGACGCTTATTCCCGCCGGTATTGAAAAAATGGGCGCCACGGTTTGCGGCGCCATACGAGATGCCGTCGCCGACGCCGACGTGGTAATGGCGCTTCGTATTCAGAAAGAGCGGCAGAAAGACCCCCTGCTTCCATCTTTCAGAGAATACGCCACATACTTCGGTATTAACAGAAAGGTGTTGGCGGGCGCTAAACGGGATGCACTGGTAATGCACCCGGGGCCGATTAATCGGGGCATAGAGATGACTCCCGATGTCGCGGATGGCCCCTGGTCGGTAATTCTTGAGCAGGTGACCAATGGCGTCGCGGTTCGCATGGCTCTGCTGTATTTGCTTATGGGAAACGCCTGACTGAGCCTGCCGCGCCTCTTTTCCGCCCGTTTCGGGGGCGTACTGTTATAAAAAATCGATATCGAGAAAAATTATGACGGCTTTTGATATGTTGTTATTAAAAAACGGCAGGATTATCGATCCTGTCAACGGTGTAGACAGGGTAGGAGATATATTTATCAAAGCCGGAAAGATATCCGCGCCCCCCCCTCGGGCAACGCCCAATATGCAAACATTTGACCTGACCGGGAAATGGGTCGTTCCCGGTTTTATTGATATGCATGTTCATTTGCGTGAACCGGGCGAAGAATATAAGGAAACCATCGAAAGCGGCACTCGCGCCGCTGCCGCCGGAGGTTTTACGGGAGTGGCCTGCATGCCCAACACCATGCCGGTAAATGATTGCCAGGCCGTCACCAGGTTTATTCTGGAAAGGGCGCAGCAACAGGGCTTTGCGCGGGTTTATCCGGTGGGCGCCATCAGCAAGGGCAGCAAAGGGGAAGTTTTGGCGGAGTTCGGCGAAATGAAGGAAGTCGGCATTGTGGCGGTCTCCGACGATGGTTTGCCGGTGACCAATAGTCAGCTTATGCGGCGCGCCCTGGAATATGCCGGTAATTATAATCTGCCGGTTATCTCGCACTCGGAAGACCTGGACTTGAGCCGCGGCGGCGTTATGAATGAAGGGGTTATGTCCACGAGGCTCGGCCTCAAGGGTATCCCGAACATTGCCGAAGAAATCATGGTGTTTCGGGATATTGCCCTTGCCGAATATACCGGCCGGCCCCTGCATATCGCGCATGTCAGCACAAGGGGGGCGGTTCACCTGCTTCACCTTGCAAAGGAAAAAGGCTGCCGGGTTACGGCGGAGACGGCGCCCCATTATTTTTCACTTACCGAGGAGGCTGTCGCCCAATATAAGACCAACGCCAAGATGAATCCGCCGTTGCGGACCACTGCGGATGTCAAAGCCGTTAAGGAAGGTTTGCGAGACGGCACAATCGATGCCATAGCGACGGACCACGCGCCCCATTCTTCCCTGGAAAAGGACGTGGAGTTCGACTTTGCCGCCAATGGCCTTATCGGTCTGGAAACGGCCATTCCACTCACTCTGGCGTTGCTTAAAGAAGGAATAATAGATGAAGCGCGAATGGTTGAACTATTATCTATTTCTCCCGCCCGCATACTGGGAGTGCCGGGCGGTTCGCTTTCTGCCGGCGCTGTTGCCGATATTACGGTAATCGATCCGGCAAGAACCTTTGTGTTTACCAGGGATCAGGTTGTTTCCAAAAGTCATAATTCGCCTTTTCTGGGGCGACGGTTGACGGGCAAGGCGGTACTCACTATCCTCGGCGGCAGAATTACCTATAACGATATCAAGGAGTAAGGAATTTTCGGCGGGTTGCCGCCAGCCGGTTTAGGCTGGCGGCAAGGCGTTCCGGCGAAATTTTGCCGTCCGTATAAGCGGCCGTAATCGTATTAAATGTTTTGATAATTTTGTCATGGTCATGACAAATTAATAAAAGATCAGCTCCTGCCTGCAGGGCATCTAAAGCCGCCTGCTCAAGCGGGCCTTCATTTTCTATGGCGCCCATTTCCAGATCATCGGTAATAATTAATCCTTCAAATTTCAGCTCAAGCCGTAACAAACCTGCAAGGATCGTCTTCGAGAGGGTTGCCGGGGTTTCCTGTTCTTCAGGGTGAAGGCCGGGATAAGTACTGTGGGAGGTCATAATGGCGGCTACCCCGGCGGTAATAGCCTCCTTAAACGGCACCAGATCAACGGCGTGGAGGCGATCCAGCGATTGGTCAACCCTCGGTAAACGGCGATGCGGGTCAACAACAGCGGTGCCCAGACCGGGGAAGTGTTTGGCGCAGGCTGCAATGCCATGCCCTTGGCCGTTGCCTTGCATTTCGGTTATAATCAAGCGGCCAAGCTTGGCTACCCTGGCAGGGTCGTCACCCAGGGTGCGGCGTTCCATGAAATAACCTTTTCCCGCCTCACAGACATCGAGAACCGGGGCTAAATTCATATTGATGCCGACATCGAGCAATTCCTGTGTACAAGTCCGGGCATAGTCGAGCAGTTTATAAGCCGCGTCCGCCGAATCGGCCAGTTCCCTGGCAGCCGGAAACTGGGTAAAGGGCGGCGGCAGCCGGCTGACGCCGCCGCCTTCCTGGTCAATGGCAATCAGCGGCGCGGGCAGGCCCTGTTCGGCACAGGCCCGGCGTAATTCGCTACAGAGTTGACGCAGTTGTTCTCGGCCCCGCACATTGCGTTTAAACAGAATAAAATTATTGAGGTGGCACTTGTCAATCAGGCGCAGGGTAGAGTCGTCAAGGCGAAGGCCGGGCAGGCCGATCATAAAAAGCGGCCCCAGGTCTGGTAACATGGCGGACACGTTTTGCATTGTTGTTTAGACCTTGCTTGCCTTGCCGGACTTTTTACAACTCCGGCGATTATTGGTTTTGATATATGATCGGATCAGCGACGCCGGCCTCGGCAAAGCCCTTCAGCCGCAGACGGCAGGCATCGCAGGCGCCGCAGGCCCGGCCTTTATTGTCGGGATCATAACAACTGTGCGTCCCGGCATAGTCCACCCCCAGGGCGAGTCCCTTCAGGATAATTTCTTTTTTAGTGAGGCGCATCAGCGGCGCGTGGAGGGTAAAGGGCCGACGGCCTTCGGTACCCGACCGGGTGCCGAGGTTGGCGACTTGCTCAAAAGCCTGCAAGAATGCCGGTCGGCAATCGGGATAGCCGCTGTAATCCATGACGTTGACGCCGATGAAAATGTCACAGGCGCCGATTACTTCGGCCCAGGCGATGGCATGCGATAAAAAAATGGTATTACGGCCCGGCACATATGTGAGCGGCACGGTTGATTCTCCGCCCGGCACGGTATCGGCGCGGGAGGGGCTGTTCTTAGGGACCTCGATATTCGCGGTAAGAGCGGAACCGCCGATTTTATCAAGGTCGAGATGAAGGAGCAGGTGCGCCGCCGCACCGGCCTTGACGGCGTTAGCCTTAGCGCATTCCAGTTCCACGGCCTGGCGTTGACCGTATTGGAAGCTCAGGCAATAACACCGGTAGCCCTCGCTTGTAGCGATAGCCAGCACCGTTGTGGAGTCAAGGCCGCCGCTCAAGAGGACAACCGCTTTGGATGCTTTGTTTGTATTATGCACGGTCATCTACTTTACAACTGCCTTGTTGTCTAAGACTTTGCGGATCAATTTGGCTATTGCCCCCTTGGTCAATGGTTTCATGACAAACTCCCTGATGCCTTGCGCTCTTGCCACATCCTCATTCACAAGGGCGCTGTAACCGGTGCATAGAATAATCGGGATATCGGGCCGGATCTGTAGCATTTTGCCGGCCAGGTCCAGGCCTGTCATGCCCGGCATGGTCTGGTCGGTAATTACGAGGTCGAATTTGTCGGGCTGGTTATGGAAGGCCTCCAGGGCGTCAGAACTTTTTTGTTTGGCAGTTACATGGTATCCCAGTCTCTCGAGCATATCTTTGCTGGCCGTTGCCAGAAGTTCTTCGTCGTCCACAAATAATATCCGTTCGTTGCCGCCCGGAACAGCTATTTCTTCGGATGGCGTCGAGACGAGACCCTGCCTGCTTTGGGGCAGATAAACGTGAAAGGTTGTTCCCGCGTCGAGATGACTGTCAACAGTGATGGCGCCGCCATACTTTTTGACGATGCCGTAAGTGATGGCAAGCCCCATGCCGGTTCCCCTGCCTTTCTCCTTGGTGGTAAAAAACGGATCGAATATCCGGTCAATAATATCGGGGCCGATTCCATGCCCCGAATCACTTATGGATAACTCAAGAAAAATTCGGGCAGCCGCGGCTTTTCCTTTTTTTAATTGGCCGGGAACAGAGTCGGCGACTTTAAGCCCGACTTTTAGAATGCCGCCTTTGCCCTCCATGGCATGGAAGGCGTTGGTGCATAAATTCATAAGTATCTGATGCAGTTGCGTCGGGTCGGCGTCAATGGCCCCGCAGTCCGGCGCGATGTTCTCCCGGATCTCAATGGTTGCCGGGATTGAAGAGCGCAGCATTTTTAATGCCTCCTTAATTATCGGCTGCGGCGCCAGCGGAATTTTTTCTACATGGGCCTGGCGGCTGAAGGCAAGAATCTGCTGAACCAGGTCTCTGGCTCGATGGCCCGCCTGCAGGATCTTGTCCAGATCTTGAGAAAATTTTGAATCAGGAGGGGCGTCATCTTTGGCCAGATCGGTATAGCCTAATATTATTGCGAGGATATTGTTGAAGTCATGGGCAATGCCGCCCGCCAGGGTGCCGATTGCCTCCATTTTCTGGGCCTGGCCGAGCTGAAGTTCTAATTTTTTCTTCTCCGCCCTGGAGCGTTCTCGTTCGGTTATGTCAAGACCGGTCGCAACAATTAATTCAACCGCGCCGTTTTTGTCAAGCAGAGCTGAATTAGACCACGAGATTAAAATTTTACCGCTGTTTTTTGTTTTCCAGCAATTGGTGTGCCGATTGGGAAACATCCCGGCTTTCAGCGAGGAAAAGACCTTTTTCACGCCGGCCATTTCATCGACGGGAATGAGAATATCCCAGACATATTCATCTCTTATCTCATCAAAGGCGTAGCCGGTTGCGTTTTCACAAGCCCTGTTAAACAAAACGATCCGGCCGGCGTGGTCTAAAACAAGAACCAGCGAATCAACGGTATTTAATACCGTTTCAAGCTCTTTGTTTTTTTGTTCTATTATCTGCTCCTGTTTGTTGCCGTAACGGGACAGAAAATAAAAAAAGCCCGCGCCGAACAGCAAGGCGAGCATATGAATCAGTGTTAACCTGTTCCGGATATCCTGAAAGGCGGCAAGATATGCCCCGGCCGGGATGGTGACGCTGATGCCGCCCCGGATATCGCCGGTCTTGTATCCCTGTTCGGCATGGCATGACAGACAGGCTTTTTTGATCAGCAACGGCGCCATATACCTGTATGCCGTTGCCCCTTCAATAAACTGAAGAACCTCTTTCCTGCCGTTCTCGAAGGCGGTTAAGGCCGCGGTTTCCCACTTGTCCGCCTTATTGGCGGGCCTGATAGGTTTTAAGCTGGCAATATGGTATGTTATATTATTTTCCCGTTTGGCTATTTCGGCAATCTGGCGGGTCATATAGGCAGGATTAATCTTTGTCAGTTGGATTCCCGTCGTGGTAATGACATCACGATCCGGGATGTCCAGATACGGGTTTGGCCTGGTCTTGTCGGTAACCGGCACATATACGCCGCCGTGTTCGGCATTCCACAGACGGGTTGTTTCTATCTCTTTAAAAAAGGCGTGGCCGATATTGAAAACCATCCGCGTCATGTCTTTTCCCGCGGTTCTCATGCCCCAGGCCAGGGAACAGAGGATGAGGACAAGCCAGAAAATAATCGGCAGATATAAATATATTTTTATTTTCTTGTTTGATGTTGATGCCATTGGGGTCAGGGTTGGTGCCGGTTTTTTAGAAAATATGCGTCCAGGCGGTTTGTCTGTTTATGAAAAAGATCGTTGTCATTGAGCCATATTATGGCGGTTCGCACAAGGCTTTTCTAGATGGTCTTGTGGAATATCTGCCCGGCCGCTTTGTGCCGCATACCCTGCCGGCCCGGAAGTGGAAGTGGCGCATGCGCATGGCGGCGCCGTTTTTTGCGGCCCGCATCAGCGCCGGCAAACTTGATCTTGCCGGCGCTGATGGTCTTCTCTGCTCACCCTTTCTTGATGTCGCCGCCTTCAGGGGACTCTTGCCGCCGTCCTTTCGTGATCTGCCCATCCATGTCTATTTTCACGAAAATCAATTTGCCTATCCCGTACAGGTCAACGATGAACGCGATTTCCATTTTGCCCTGACCAATTTTACCACGGCCCTGGCCGCCGACCGTCTGGCCTTTAATTCCCGTTACAATTTTGTTTCGTTTCTAAACGGCTGCCGTGAGCTTTTGGCCAAGATGCCGGATATGGTTTTAAAAGGATGGGAATCTGAAATTATCAACAAGACGACAATTTTATATCCGCCCCTGGATTTTGCGGAAATTGACGCCGCCGCAAATGGTGCGGAGCATAACCCGGCGCCGGTTATTCTCTGGAATCATCGCTGGGAGCATGATAAAAATCCGGAGTTGTTTTTTGAAACTCTCTTTGATTTACAGCGGGAAGGCCTGCCGTTCAGGCTTATCGTGGTGGGTCAGTCTTTTGACAGGCAACCGGAAATTTTCGCCCAGGCGCGGATTATACTGGCTGACCGCCTGGAGCAATTCGGTTATGTAAAATCGCGCCGGGCCTATATTGACTTGCTGGCCAAGGCCGATCTGGTGGTGTCCACCGCCGGCCATGAATTTTACGGCATCGCGGTATTGGAAGCGGTGCGAGCCGGCTGCCGGCCCCTTTTGCCGAACCGTCTGTCCTACCCGGAGTTGTTGCCGGCGGAATTTCTGTATAACGATGATGAGCTTACGGCGGCATTACGGCATTGTCTGACCGAGAAAGCCGGCCGGATTGACGGCCGTAAATTGACGGACAAATTCAGCTGGCCGCGCCTTCGGGAAGATTATTGCCGCTGGCTTAATTTAAGATAGCCGGAAAAAATTACAACTCGTAAATATGAACGGATTTTTTTCCATTCATATTATTGGCAGTATCCACAATCTGTTTATGATGGGTAAAAAGGATTACCTGGTTTTTTGCCG
>CAYWUR010000080.1:0-7841 GCA_964460745.1 uncultured Desulfobulbia bacterium
TTCTGAATGTGACTGGAGTTCAGACGTGTGCTCTTCCGATCTTAAAAAGCATTAAGAGTACGCCTGAAATAAATTTATATATATGCTTGGGAAGAAAAATGCTTCTTTCATATGTCTTCACGCCCGGCGGCTTCTTTGTCCTGTAATCCGCTTGACGGCGTTGACAACGGCGGTAATGGCCATTGCCGGCTGCGGCATGGCGACAATGCGGTCGGTGCCGCCTGACCGGCTGCCGGTATTTAAAGATGATTCATCATTCTCATCACTGGCGGCGGCGGTTCGACAGAGCCGCAATTACCTGCGAAAGCTGCCGGCGTATCGTTCTTTCAATTATTGCGGCAGGAAATATTCCGCCTCCTGGCTTCTGAAATCAACAGAGACCCTGCTCGGCATAATAAAAAAGTCCACGACAGACGATATGCTCAACCGGCGGATTGCGGATAAATTTGATGTCTGTCAGGCCGTTGGCGGCGACGGTGACGGCGCCATGCTGGTAACCGGTTATTTCGCGCCGCGTTTTGAGGGAAGCCTGCAAAGGATGCCGCCATTCATTTATCCCCTTTACCGGGTACCGGATAATTTGGTCGGTCGGCAGGACGTGGCGGCTGATGACGATACGGTTGGTCGTCTTGAAGATGGTCGGCTGGTTCCATATTGGAGTCGTGCGGAAATTGAGGAAAAGAATCTGCTCGCCGGCTATGAACTGGTTTATCTGGCTGATCCCATGGATGCTTTTATTCTACAGGTGCAGGGGTCCGGCAAGATTCGACTCCGGGACGGGACTGTCCGGCGTGTTCAATATGCCGCCGCCAATGGTCGGCCGTATCGAAGTATCGGCCGACTGCTGGTCAGGGAAGGAAAGATGCGCCTGGAAGATGTTGATTTGCCGCGCCTCCGGCAGTATATGGAAAATCATCCCGCCGAGCGGGATAGAATTCTTCGCTACAATGAGTCGTTTGTTTTTTTCAGGTGGGGTGATGAACAGGGGCCGGTGGGCAGCCTCGGCGAGACGTTAACCAACGGCAGATCCATTGCCGTGGATCATAATTGTTTCCCCCCCGGCGCGCTTTGTTTCCTTCGCACCCGGAGGCCGGTGATTGACAAGGGGGGCAGGGTATTGCGCTGGACGCCGTTGTCTCGTTTCGTCTTAGTGCAGGACAGCGGGTCGGCCATCAAGGGGCCCGGCCGTCTTGATTTTTTCTGGGGAGACGGTGACTATGCCCGCATAGCCGCCGGCACGATGAAACATACCGGGCAGCTTTATTTTCTGGTGGAAAAAAGAAGAAACGGCACCCTACGAGCAGCTACAAATACGGGGTTTTGCGGAGATTAAGCACTTGTCCTGTAAGTTACAAGGATACTGATAAAGGGAACAACCAGGGAGGAGCCATGAAGCAACCGGAAATCGATTATTGGATAACCGCCATGCTTGAAACCTACGGTGAGGATGTTTCCGATCTCAATGTTACGGCGGGCAAGCCTTTGCAGATTGAATTGTTCGGCCGGCTGTTGCCGGTGGCGGTGGAACCGGAGGTAGAAGAGTTAACGCCGTTTCAAACCGAGGTCTTTGCCTTGAATCTCATCGGCGGTGATAAAAGAATGTTGAACGATCTGGTTACCACGGGGTCCTGCGATCTCTCTTATTCTCTTGGCAGAAAGGCGCGGTTCAGGGTTAATGTCTTTTCCCGGATGGGCCATCTTTCCACGGTGTTACGGAAGCTGGAAACCGTTGTCCCAACCATCAAATCTCTGGGGTTACCGCCGGTTTTTGAGAAGATCGCCGAAGAAAGAAACGGTCTTATTCTGGTCACCGGCGCCACGGGGACAGGAAAGACAACTACGCTTTCCGCCATGCTTGATAAGATCAATAAGGAAAAGGCCGTTCATGTCGTCAGCTTGGAAGACCCCATAGAATTTGTACATCATCCGCAACTTGCCACCTTTAACCAGCGTGAACTGGGCACTGATTTCGATCTGTTCGCCAATGGTCTGCGGGCCGCCCTGCGGCAGGCCCCCAAGGTCATCCTGGTAGGTGAAATGCGTGACCGGGAGACAATGGAGATAGGTCTGACCGCGGCCGAAACCGGTCATCTTGTGTTGAGTTCCCTGCATACGGTCGATGCGGGGCAGACAATTAATCGTATACTGGGCATGTTTGAACAGGCGGAACAGCCGCAAATCAGAAATCGGCTGGCTGATTCGCTGCGCTGGATAGTTTGCCAGCGCCTTCTGCCTAAAATGGGCGGCGGTCGTGTTGCCGCCTTCGAAATTATGGGCATGAATCTCCGAATTGAAGAAGTCATTCTCAAGGGTGAGTCGGAGGGCAAAACCTTTTATGAGATAATCGACAACGGTTCAACCATGGGTATGCAGACCTTTGATCAGTATATAATCAGCCTTTATGAACGGGGGCTGATTTCCGAGGAAACAGCCATGGGGCACTGTACAAGGCGTAGCGCTGTCGGCCGCGGCTTGGATCGCATCAAGGCGGCGCGGGGAGAGGAAACCAGTGAAATAACAGGTCTGTCAATGGAATAGGGCCTGCTGTCAGGCGCGTCGGTTATTGCTTGTTTTTAACTGCCAAAGGAGACAACTGATATGATCTATAAATGTCCTCACTGCCAACAGATTATCAAACTCAATACGGCCCAGCAGGACAAGGTGCGGGCTGCCCTTGCCGAGTTGCCGGCCGGCAAATTTTTGAAAATAGAGTGTCCGCAATGCCGCCAGGCCATAAAATTGACGGCTAACGGTTCTTCGGCCGGCGACGTCGGCACAACACCGAAACCGCCAAAACCCGTGTGCCCGCCGCCTGAAAAGCCGAAGCCTCCTGATCTGGCGTGGCTTGTCAGTGGCGAGTATGAGGAAAAAGAGGTGATTGAGGAAATACCCACGGTTCTTATCGTAATGGCGGACAACCCGGCCCGTGATATTGTCGCCGGCGCTTTTATGGAAAACGGTTATAAGCCTGTCTTCCCGGAGTCAACGGCCGATGCCGTTCAGCAGATGACGTTTACCGATTATTCCGCGGTGGTGCTGCATAGCCGTTACGAAGGGGACGACCTGAAGGAAAGCGGTTTGCACGTCTATATGAAGGGGCTGGCAATGAACAGACGCCGTTATATCTTTTACGTCCTGATCGGCCCGGAGTTCAACACCCTTTACGATTTGGAGGCTCTGGCCTGTAGCGCCAATCTGACGGTTAATGACAAGGATGTCGGCAGAATCGCTCTTATTCTGAAAAAGTCTTTTGTCAGCTATGAAAAATTATTCGGTCCCGTAATTGAGGTATTGAAGGCCCATGGTCGGCGCTAATCCCGTAAGTGGGCACAGGGCACGAATCTGGCCGCGATCAGGGCGCTCAATATACCTGAGTATAATTGAGTGCCCTGCTTGCGGCCATCTCCGCACCCTGTGCCCACTTACGGGGCGGGGTAGATGACGCGTTTTCATGGTATTTGTAAATTTGAAAATTCTGTGCTTGCGTCCATCTTCGCACCCTGTGCCCACGAATCTCTGAATATCTGAACTCTATTGGCAAGCTGGTTTTTTCGGATTATGATGTAGTTGTGCCGTTCGGGCGCGTTGTGAATATTACAGGAGGGTTTGTGTGTTTCAATTGATACGTTTTGTGTGGGGGGGCTGAGATGCTGTCTATTGCCGATCGGCTTTTCCGCTCTCGGCTGCTTATGGGAACAGGGAAGTTTCCCTCCGCGGCTGTATTAAAGGCGGCTATTGCGGCGTCCGGCTGCGAGATTGTTACCGTTGCTCTGCGCCGGGTGGATCTCAATAACCCGGCGGATGACATAATGAGCGTCCTTGATCGGGGGAAGTATCTCTTCCTCCCTAACACATCGGGGGCGCGTGATGCGGAGGAAGCGGTGCGTCTGGCCAGGCTGGCCCGGGCTGCCGGCGGCGGTGATTGGCTGAAGCTCGAAGTTACACCCGACCCGCGAACGCTGCTGCCGGATCCGGTTGAAACTTTAAAGGCCGCCGAGGAATTGGTTAAAGACGGGTTCAAGGTATTGCCGTATATAAATGCGGATCCCATTCTTGCCCTTCGACTCCAGGATATCGGCACGGCGGCGGTAATGCCCCTGGGGGCGCCCATAGGTACCAACCAGGGCCTTTTAACCGCTTTTCAGATCGAGATTATTATCGAACAGGCCGGGGTGCCGGTTGTGGTTGATGCCGGTCTTGGCGCGCCTTCCCATGCCGCCCGGGCCATGGAGATGGGTGCGGATGCAGTCCTGGTGAATACGGCGATTTCCGTAGCCGGCGATCCCGTGCGGATGGCCGCTGCTTTTGCCCGGGCGGTCGAGGCCGGTCGCGAGGCTTATGAAGCCGGGCTGGGTGCCGGGAGTCGTGTTGCTTCTGCCTCTTCACCGCAGACCGGGCTTGATTTTATAAGAAATGAATAAGCATATCATCGCCGTCTGCGGATTCAGGAGATATTAATATCATGTTTACCGCGCTGGATTTTTCTCAACTCAAAGATCGAATTGTCGCCTGCCGCGCCGAAGATGTGGAACGCGCTCTACGGGCGACTCATCCGGGAAGCGCCGAGCTTGCCGCTCTGCTGTCGCCCGCGGCTGATGATTATCTTGCGGCCATGGCTGATAAATCAGCGGAGATTACCCTGCGGCGTTTCGGTCGGGTTACGCAGATATATGCCCCTATTTATCTTTCCAACCTGTGCAACAACCGTTGCGTTTATTGCGGCTTTGCCGCCGGCAATCGTATTGATCGCCGGGCTCTTTCTATCCGGGAAGCCGAACAGGAAGCCATGATTCTGTATGATCGCGGCTTCAATCATATCCTGCTGGTTTCCGGTGAAGCGCCGCAGACCCTGGGGGTCGATTATCTTGAAACGCTTGCCTTGCGGTTAAGGGAAAAATTTGCCGCTATTTCCATTGAGGTGCAGCCGTTGAGTATGGCTGAATATGTCCGGTTGTTTAAGGCCGGTATAAACGGGATGGCAGTCTATCAGGAGACTTACGACCGGCAAATTTATCAGGAAGTGCATCAGGCCGGGAAAAAACGCCGGTTTGACTACCGCTTGGAGACGCCGGCCCGCGCCGCGGCCGCCGGCATGCGGGAAGTCGGCATCGGCTTTCTTCTCGGCCTGGCCGATTGGCGTGCGGAAGGATTGGCTCTGGGACGGCATCTGGCCTGGCTGCGCAAACATTTCTGGCGCACGTCGTTTACCGTTTCCTTCCCACGGTTCCGGCCGGCGGCGGGTGGTTATATGCCGGCCGCGCCCGTGACGGAGCGGGAACTAAGCCATCTTATCTTTGCGCTGCGTATTTTTGATCCGGATGCCGGGCTTCTTCTTTCCACCAGGGAAGAGCCCCGCTTCCGTGACGGCATGCTTGGTCTGGGGCCGACACGTTATTCGGCCGGTTCATGCACCGTGCCCGGCGGTTATGGGCGGCCCGAGCTTAATGGTGAACAGTTTGCCGTCGGCGATCACCGATCGTTGGACGAGGTGTGCGCCGCCATTAAAGGCAAGGGTTTTGATCCCGTCCGCAAGGATTGGGACGTCAATTTTCAGTTGAACTGTTACAACGGTTGAGGCCCGGTGGACCTGAGGGACAAGATGTCCCGCAGGGACCGCAACGGGCGCAGATAACAAAAAATGGAGTTTTATTATGACGGACCTGAAGAAGATGTATACTACCATTCTTGGTGATCATTTCCCGCTGGAAATGAAAATTTCCTTTGGCGAGCAGACCCTCATTTATCGGAAGAGAACCTGGAAAATCCGGCAGGAAGACGGCGCCGTCGATGAGCGGGGCGTACGTTACGGTGAAAATCCTAATCAGGAAGCAGCTCTTTACGAGCTGGTTAACGGCAACTTGCTTCTCGGTGACTGCCGTTTCATTGAACCGGGGCATGGCCTGGTCAGCGGTATTACCGCGGCAGACATGCTGCAGGTCGGCAAACATCCCGGTAAGATAAATCTAACGGATATTGATAACGGCTTGAATATAATCAAGTACCTTATGGACCGGCCGGCCGCCGTGATCCTCAAACATAATAACCCTTGCGGCGCCGCCTATGGCGACTCGCCGGCCCACGCCTTTACGCGGGCCAACCGGGCCGACCGGATCGCCGCTTTCGGCGGCTGCGTGGTTTTGAACAGGGCCTGCGATCGCGAGACAGCCGAGGCGATAAGTCAAAATTACCTCGAAGTCGTCTGTGCCCCCGACTATGAAGAGGGTACGCTTGACATCCTCAAAGGTCGCAAAAATTTACGGGTAGTGAAAATCAGCCGTATAGAACGGTTGGCCGAATTTGAGAAATACCGGTTCGTGGATTTTAAGAGTCTGATCGACGGCGGCATAATCGCGCAGCAGTCGGCGGTTAATACCATTCGCACGGCGGATGATTTGCAGCCGGCCGTCACAACATTTAAGGGTCGGGAATACCGGACGGAGCGGCCCCCTACTGCTGATGAAATATCCGACATGTTGTTCGGCTGGGCCGTGGAACACGGGGTGACCTCCAATTCGGTTCTTTTTGTAAAGGACGGCTGCACGGTGGGAATCGGCACCGGTGAGCAGGACCGGGTCGGTGTGGCTGAAATAGCCGTGCATAAGGCCTATACCAAGTATGCGGACATTCTCTGTGCCGATACATACGGCTTGCCCTATGCGGATCTGGCGTTGGCGGTCGCGAAAGGTGAAAGGAACCGTAGTGAGTTGGAAGCGATTGATAAAAAAGTTAAGGAAGACAGGGCCGGTCTGCCTGGTTCGATAATGATTTCCGACGCCTTTTTCCCCTTTCGCGATGGGGCGGATGTCGGCATCCGGCAGGGCATAACCGCTATCCTGCAGGCCGGCGGCTCTTTGCGGGATTTTGAAACAATCGAGGCCTGTAATGAGGCCGACCCGCAGGTGGCTATGATGTATACCGGTCAACGCTCCTTCAAACACTAAGCGATTACCGGCACGAATATCCGTGCACGTTCAGGGCAGACCGGCATAGAGGGATTATAGTCGGTCGCCCTGAACGCGTGCGGCAGGGTGTTCAAGGGAGCGCTGAAACACCACGGGATGTAAGCGTTTCAGGGACGCCCTGATGTGCGTGATCGAGTCACCCGATTATACTCCCTGTATATTGGGGGACTTGAACGCGTGCGGCAGGGCGTTCATGGAGCGCTTACATGATCCAGCAATGCGTCTATACCGGTACGTTCAATAAACCGCGCCGTCCTTTCACGCCTTTTGGCATTTTCCTTATAGTATGTCAGAGCCCGCTTTGTCAGGTCAACGACTTCTTCCTTGCTGATATTTTCGGCCAGCACGTCCGCGATACGGGGGCGACTGCCGGCGTTGCCGCCGAATGTCACGGTCCAGCCCTTTTTCTTGCCCATTATTCCGACATCACGCACAAAACTTTCTCCGCAGCACATGGGGCACCCTGATACGCCGATTTTTACCTTGGCGGGCAGGTCAATGCCGGTAAAAAGTTTTTCCAGCTCAAGGCCCAGTCCCAGTGAATCCTGCACGCCGAATTTGCAGACCGCCATGCCGGGGCAGGCCTGTACGTAATGCAGGCACAGTTCAGTGGCGCGGCCGATATCCATCTGCAGGTCGGCCCAGGCCGGCGCGATGTCCTCCTCTTTTAAACCAACCAGGGCCAGACGCTGGCCGGAGGTGATTTTTGTTATGGGGATTTTGTACTTCTTGATAACCGCGGTAACTTTTTCCAGAACCTCGGAAGTTAAAAGCCCGGCAGGCGTTCTGGGAACAATGGCATATGTTTTTTTGTCACGCTGTAAAATTGCGCCTTTCAACATATTGGTCTCCTTTTTGTGATTTCTGTAAATTTTGATG
>CAYWUR010000081.1:0-7836 GCA_964460745.1 uncultured Desulfobulbia bacterium
CGGAGTATCCATCGCCCTGGCACGGGAAAATAAAAGCCGGCTCGGTGTAATATATTGCCCGTTGCAGGATGAACTGTTTTGTGCTTGTCTTGGCAATGGCGCCTGGCTTAATGGCAGGCCGATCAGAACATCAAAAGCAGCGCCCCTGCTGCAATCACTTTTGGCAACCGGTTTCCCATACGATGTTCAGCAAAAACCGACCCCTGTTGTCGCCGCTCTACAGGCGATGCTGGCCAGAGCCCAGGGTATACGCCGGGCCGGCGCCGCTGCGCTGGATCTGGCTTATGTAGCCTGCGGCCGACTTGACGGTTTCTGGGAAACAAAACTCAAACCATGGGATACCGCCGCCGGCATACTCCTGGTTGAAGAAGCGGGCGGCAAGGTTTCGGACTTTCGCGGCAACGGCTATTCGCCTTTCCTCCCTGAAATATTGGCAAGCAACGGTTTAATACACCAGGAGCTGACCGCTGTCCTGCAAGAGTTCAGCTCCGTCCGGTCAAAAAACCATGGCCGCCGACCGCTAATAAGCAACCGAAGCAAAAATTGATGGCGTCGTAAAAACTAAACGGACTTTTTACGAATACATCATATTTGATGGACATGAAAAAAGAAAATCCCAGATTATATGAATATGAACTGCCGGGTGGCTGGCTGGTTCTGGCCGGCAGAAGCGATGCCGACAACGACCTGCTGAGCATAAAACTGGCCAGGCCTGATGATTGGTGGTTCCATGTCCGCGGCATGCCGGGCAGCCATGTACTTTTAAGGCAGGGCGACCGACAGCCGGACCGCGGCGTCCTCAAATCCGCCGCCGCCATTGCCGCCTTCCACAGCAAGGCGCGGACCGGCGGCGTTGTCGCAATCTCCTGCACCCGGGCCAGATATGTCACAAAGCCCAAAGACGCAAAACCCGGCACGGTTGCCATCCGGAAAGAAATTGTTTTGAAAGTCCGCCCCGCCCTGCCTTCCACGCAAAAAAAGCAGAGTGACAACTAATGCCTGGATATAAACATAGCCTCGTCATTTTTTTGCAGATCGTTGGTGTTCTTGCGGCTCTCACCATCCCCGTGACGGCGGCCGATGATCATCGACGGACGGCGGGAGAGCAGAAGGACATGAATAACGAAATACACCGGCAGGCCAACCATCTCATCGGCGAAAAGAGTCCCTACCTCCTTCAACACGCCTACAACCCCGTAGAATGGTACCCCTGGGGCGAAGAGGCCCTCGCGCGGGCGAAACGCGAAAACAAGCTGATCTTCCTTTCCATCGGTTACTCCACCTGTCACTGGTGCCATGTTATGGAGGAAGAATCCTTTGAAGATGAAGAAATCGCCGACCTGCTGAACCGCTATTTCATCTGCATCAAGGTGGACCGAGAGGAGCGCCCCGATCTGGACGCGATCTACATGACCGCTGTCCAGGCCCTGACCGGCCGCGGCGGCTGGCCCTTGAATCTCTTTCTCACCCCCGAATTGCAACCGTTCTACGGCGGGACCTACTTCCCGCCCGAAGACCAGCTGGGCCGGCCCGGCATAAAAACCATTGTCCACCTGGTCGCCGCCAGGTGGAAGGAAACCCCGGCGGATATCCGTCGGAATGGGGAGAGACTCACAGAAGTAATCCGGAAGGCGTCCCCGGTGTTGAAAGACGAATCCGGGCAGGAACTACCGCCGGACTTTCCAGACCGGGCCGTCGCAGCCTTCTCCGAAAGTTATGACTCGGTTTACGGAGGATTCGGGCGCCCCCCCAAGTTCCCGCAGGCGACGGTTCTCGGTTTCCTGCTGCGCGCCTATCATCGGACCGGCAAGGCGGATACCTTGACGATGGTGGAAAACACTCTACGGCATATGGCCCGTGGCGGGATATACGATCAGTTGGGCGGCGGATTCCACCGCTATTCTACAGACAATAAATGGCTGATCCCGCACTTCGAGAAGATGCTCTACGATAATGCCCTGCTGTCACGGGTATACCTGGAGGCCTTTCAGATTACCGGCAAATCCGAATATCGGACAATCGCACGGCAGACCCTTGATTATGTACTGCGGGAGATGACCGATCCCGGCGGAGGATTTTATTCAGCCCAGGACGCCGACAGCGATGGGGAAGAAGGGGCCTTCTACGTCTGGACGCCGGACGAGGTCGAATCCCTGCTCGACCGAAAACGGGCGAAGATTTTCAACCAATTATACGGCGTGACCCCCAAAGGGAACTTTGACGATGATACGAGCATCCTTCACCTCGCCACAAAGTCCGAATTACCGGACGAAAAGCAAGGGCTTCTTGCCGAGGCGCGGGAAATCCTGCTCCAGGCACGATCGAAGCGGATCCCGCCGCACCGGGACGACAAAATCCTTACGGCCTGGAACGGCTTGATGATCGGCTCTCTGGCCTACGCCGGGCAGGTTCTCAACGCCCCCGCCTATACCGCTGCCGCGGTAAAGGCGGCATACTTTATCATGGACAACCTTGCCACCAACCACGGGCTGTTGCGCCGCTACCGTGACGGCGTGGCGGGGATTCCCGCCTATCTGACGGATTATGCCTTCCTGGTTCAGGGACTTATCGAGCTTTACCAGGCAACCTTCGAACCGCAATGGCTGACCATGGCGCTGAAACTAAACCGCGCCATGCTGGAGCGCTTTACCGACGCGAAGGGCGGCGGCTTCTTCTTCTCCCGGCAGGGAGACCCCACCCTGATCGTCCGGAGCAAAAAAATCCATGACGGCGCCCTGCCCTCCGGCAATGCCGCGGCCCTCCTGAACATGCTCCGCCTCTCCGAGTTCACCGAGGATGCCGCTCTGCGGGACAAGGCGGCCAAAATCCTTATCCGGCTTGCGGAACCGGCCCTTTCCAGCCCCGGAGCCTATGCCCAGACTCTGACGGCCCTGAACTTCCTGCGCGGTCCGCATATGGAAATCGCCGTGGCCGGCTTTCCCGGCCACACGACAACCAGGGCCTTACTGCATGCCGTGCGGCGCCCTTTTTTACCGAACAAGGTACTCGCCTTCACGATCGACGGCGAACCCGGGCGGCGGAATCCGGTCGCTTTTCTCGCCGGCAAGGTGCCCATCGCCGGTAAACCAACAGTCTATATATGCAGGGACTCGACCTGCAAGCGGCCGCTTACCGACCCCCGGGAAGTCAGGCAGGCGTTGCAGCGCAAGTAATCACAGAATACGAATCAGCCCGCGATCAGACATGCTGACACGGCATAAACCAACACCGGCAGTCATAGCGGACTCTTGGCATGTCCATCATCTATCTGCCGGTCTATTTTCCGCCACACCGATGATACCCATGCCCTTGATATCGGTATTTTTCGGTGGATGTTATCACTCCCGCATTTGGGGCAGGACAGCCTGCGGTCACCGACATGCCGTTCAGCCGGTATTTCCCATACGCAGGCACATTCTTGACAAATAAACATTCTATGATGAGGCATTTTATTCCCCCTGAATGTCCACTTCAAAAATGAGTATAGCTTTTTAGCTACGGCTGGTTGTGAAGAATTTAAAATTCAATGCGGCGCCGATGATGAGATAAGGCTATAATTTTCCGGTGAATCTTTTAAATCGGCAGGAAGGTCGACGGCGTACAGGGAAACTTTCGCCACCAACCGGGTGCCCCAGCCAAAGATACTATGGATGGAAACATCGCCATCCAACCGGCGAGCCAGTCTTTTGACGAAAAACAAACTTTCGGCAAAGTCATAGACGCCTTTGGACTTTGATTTTCGGGAGGGAACATCAAGAATATCGGTAAGCCTGTGCGGATGAATGCCGGGGCTGGTGTCGGTAATCGTTATAGCCAATTGGTGCCTGTTTCGCTCGTCACAGCCTACCGTATCTATACGGACGGTTATCCCGCCGCTCTTGATCGACTTAAGGCAGGCGGCCACAAGCAGATGAATAACGTTTTTCAAAAGAAATGAATCCCCTTGGAAATAACGGGGCGTATCAGGGGAAATAAAAAAATCCCAGAAAAGATTATCATGTTGGGCTTTACAACTGGTCTCAAGTTCGATTTCGCCGATAATCGCCCACAGGTCGAAAATTCCTGCTCCTTTTCGTGATCGGCCCTGGCCTGCCGTGGCAATGAATTCATTATTCATCATCAACCTGCCCTCCCTTTCAAGAACTTTGCATTAACCACTTAAAGAACTGCCTCTTTTGTCAATTCGTAAAAAAGACATCAGCACCGCCCCGGAATGGATGGCGGGAATCGACACAGCACAATTTAGATCTGATTGATTTTACTAGAAAAACAAACAAAACATCTTAACGCGGGAGAAAAAGACCAGAGACGACGTTTTGCGACGTTCATTTAACATTAAGCACTATAACGGCAAAAACCACCCAAAAACAATAGGGTAAAGTTGGATATCGAATAGGTATAAAGTTTACCTACCGATAAGAAGAAAGTATGGTTCGCAAATTGATTTTTTTGTTGGTTATGCCGCTTTTTTTCCTGATATTCTTTCTGTGGACATTAACCGTGCCGGGAGAAATAGACATAACATCGGCAATTTCCTTGGATGTCATTCCCTGCTTGACGAAGTTGGCGACCTGAATCTCCGCGGGAGTCAACTTTATATGCTTGAGGGAAAAAGCACGCAGAAAAGGGGCCACGATTTCCTGTAGATTCGCTTCCAGAATATTGAGATAGGTTATTTGCCTGTCATTCAAGCGGCTGTTTTTCAGCTTTGCCAGATATGGCTCAACAAATTCCTTAACATTAGTCAAAATCCTCTCTTCAAATTCCAGCTTATCCTGGTCTCTTTTTCTCAATAAAACCTTTAATGCGGTATTTGTTTCGGCAAGTTCCGTTGTGCGTTCCTTAACGCGCTGCTCAAGTTCGTCATAGGTATTCTGCAAGGATTCTTCGGCCAGCTTGCGTTTGGTAATATCGGTATGAGTACCCACAAAACGAAGCGGTCGACCGTCGGCATCCCAGCCCACCACCTTGCCGCGGGCCAAAATCCATTGCCATTTACCGACCTTGTTGCGCATACGAAATTCCGCCACATACCGCGGGGTCTTCCCGGCGATATGCGCATGAAGCGCCGCCAACGCCGCCGGCCGGTCTTCGGCATGCAGAAGTTTCTCCCAGGACAACTGCCGGCGCTCAGCCTCATCCGGATGATAACCCAGGATTTCGTACCAATTGTCGCCGTAAAAGACCTCGCCGGTCAGCAGATTCCGATCCCAGACGCCGTCGGAGGTGGCATCCAGAGCCAGACGCAGACGTTTCTCACTCTCCCGCAAGGCCTCTTCAGCCCTACGTCGCTCTTCAATTTCAGCAGAGAGTTTCCGGTTCTGTTCTTTCACCTGCCTTAACAGATCCTGCTTGTCAAAACAGCGGGACAAACGGAAAATCACGTCATCGATATTACAGGGCTTCAACAGATAATCATCCGCTCCCTGCCGCAAGGCATCGATGGCGGTCGTCATATCACCAAAACCGGTAAAAATGACCACACAGAGTTCAGGGTTAATTTTCTTTGCCTCTACCAGGATATCGATGCCGCTCATACCCGTCCCCAGCATCAAATCGGTAAGCACCATCCTGTAGCGATTCGCCCGCAGTTTTGCCACTGCTTCTTCACCGCTCGAAGCGGTATCAACCTTAAAATTATTCTGCGTCAAATTCCTGCTATAGGATTTTAGAATAATCTCTTCATCGTCAACCAGAAGGATAGTTTTTTCACTCATCGACTCACTCTTTTGCCATAAAATTTTTCAGCACCCGAACGACTTGCCGGAATGCCGACCTGTATTATAATATACCTGAATCCGTGAACGCTCGAGAACGGCACCGATGCAAGGCGGCAACTATGTTGATTATACTTAGGTATATCAACAAGTTGCCAACGCGACAGCGGTGCCGTTATCGGGCGTCCCGCAGGGCGGCGGGTGAATTTGGCCGCCACAGCAGCAATACAATGAAATTGCGTAAAATCATACAAATAAAATGCCATTAAGCACTGAGCCGTCACGGATTCAGGATATACACAACGCCATAAGTATTCGCTCACCGTTTAAAAACCGCGGAAAAAGGAAATTGAGGCCATGCCTTTTGAAAAAGCATCCGGCATTAAAGGAATAATTTATGTGCCGCGGCAAAAAGCAGGTGACAAAAAAAAGTATGCCTGTAGGGACTGTTTCGCCTGTCAGTTCTGCGGTGAAGAAAGGTGCAGATTATGCCGCCGCTCAACCGCACATAGCCGGGAGACTGTCGAAAAATAGCACTCATATCCTTTTTACAAATTTTTCCGGCACAACCGTGACCCGCGGGACCCGGCCGATCGGATTATTGTCTATAAGCAAGGCGCAGCCGTAACTGTCTTGCAGTTGCGCGGTGTTAAGGACTTCCGCCGGGAGTCCCACTTTTACGACAACGCCGTCCTTTAAAAGCAACAGCCGATTACCATACATGGCCGCCAGGTTCAAATCATGCGAAACCATAATAATGGTGATCCCCTGTTCCCGCCGCAGCCGTTCCATAAGATCCATTATCTTCAATTGGTGCGCTGGATCAAGAGAGGCGGTCGGCTCATCAAGCAACATAATCTCGGGCTGCTGGCAAAGCGCCCGGGCAATGATTACCCGTTGTCTTTCGCCGCCGCTCAACTGATCCAGACGCCGTTTTGCCAGATGCTTCACCTGCGTGAGTTCCATGGCCTGCTCGACAATTTCCATATCCGCTTCATCCTCGAAACTCAAGAGTGAAAGATGCGGCGCACGGCCCATCAACACGGTCTCGATGACGGTCAGGGGGAAATCGGTTGACAGTTGCTGGGGAACCATGGCAATCGACCGGGACAACTGTCGTCTGGAATAGCCGGATATTTTTTTACCGTTGATATAAACCTCGCCGCCACTTTTTTTCTGCAAACCGGCAATTATCCTGAGCAGACTTGTCTTGCCCGCCCCGTTCGGCCCGATAAGAACAAAGAAATCATTATTCGCAATCCTTAAGGAAACATGCCTCAATATCTCCTTGCCGCTTACCTCAAGGCTGATGTTGTGCAGCAGGACAGCGGACTTCATCGTTTTTCCCGCCAGAGAAGGACGACAAATACCGGCGCCCCGATCAGGGCCGTTATGATGCCGACCGGCATCTCGCCCGCGGCCGGCAGCATTCTGGCCATCAGGTCGCAAACTATCATATAAGCGCCGCCGCCGAACAGACAGGCCGGCACCAGCAACCGATGATCCGTCCCATGCAGCTTCCTGAAAATATGAGGGATGACCAGACCGACAAAACCGATCAAACCGGACTGGCTGACCACGATACTTATCATCAGCGAGGTGACTGACAGCAGCAGCAGTGTCACCTTACGCACATCAGTACCCAGAGCGGCGGCGGTATCATGACCCATGAGCAACAGATTCATCGGCCGGGCGCCCATAAATATGAATATAAAGCAGGGAATAATCGCCAGCAGGACAGGCAACTGGCCGGCGCTGACCATTGAAAAATCCCCCATCAGCCAGAAAAGAATATGATGCAGTTGTGATAAACGACTTACGGATATGAGAAACATGATAACCGCGGCACAGAAGGCATTCATCATGACGCCCCCCAGCAACAGAGAATCCCTGTTAAAAGCCGATCGACCTGCAGCACCCAGGGCCATGATCAATATCAAAGCAAGAACAGCCATACTGCCGGCAAATGCAGCAAAAGTCACGCCCGGGAAAGGTGTCAGTCCAAGCAGAATGCCGCAGATGGCGCCAATGGCCGAACCGCCGGAAACACCGAGGATGTATGGTTCGGCAAGAGGGTTACGCAACAGGGCTTGAAACACCAGACCGCCCAACGAAAGGG
>CAYWUR010000082.1:0-7785 GCA_964460745.1 uncultured Desulfobulbia bacterium
TCAAGAGTGATTTGTCTATTTATATTAATATGATACTTCAAGTCAGAAAGTTGAGTTTATATGAAGAAAAAAATAAGAGTATTGATTGTTGATGATTCCGCTGTCGTTCGCCAGACGCTTCAGGAAATTCTCGCCTCCGACCCGGATATCGAGGTGATGGCCACCGCGCCGGATCCCTTTGCCGCGGCGGAAAAAATCAGCAGGGAGGTGCCGGACGTTATTTCCCTGGATGTGGAAATGCCGCGCATGGATGGTGTTACCTTCCTGCGGAAGATTATGACGCAGAAGCCCATTCCGGTTGTCATTTGTTCCACCCTGACCGAAAAGGGTTCGGAAACCGCCCTGAAGGCGCTTGAATACGGCGCGATAGAAATAATTCAGAAGCCGAAGCTGGGCACAAAACAGTTTCTGACGGAAGCACGGGTGCGCATCTGCGATGCAATTAAGGCCGCCGCCCTTGCCCGGCCAAGGCCGTTTACCGGAATTCGCCGGGTGGCGCCTAAGTTAACCGCTGATGCCGTGCTTGCCAAACCTCCGACCAGGGCCATGGTGCAGACAACCGAAAAAATCGTGGTCGTGGGTGCGTCAACCGGCGGCACGGAGGCCCTGCGGGTTTTTCTGGAAAAGCTGCCGGCGGATGCCCCGGGCATGGTCATTGTCCAGCATATGCCTGAAAAATTCACCGCCGCCTTTGCCGTGCGGCTGAACGGCATTTGCCAGGTTTCGGTGAAGGAGGCGGCTAATAACGATACCGTGCTCAGGGGCCAGGCGCTGATCGCTCCGGGCAACCGCCATACCCTGTTGAAGCGGAGCGGCGCCCGTTACTATGTTGAGGTAAAGGACGGTCCCCTGGTCAGCAGGCACCGGCCCTCGGTGGATGTTCTCTTTCGCTCGGCGGCGCGTTATGCCGGCAAAAATACAATAGGCGTTATTATGACCGGCATGGGCGATGACGGCGCCCAGGGCATGCTGGAAATGAAACAGGCCGGCTCATCCCTGAATATCGCCCAGGACGAAGAAACCTCCGTTGTCTTCGGCATGCCCCGCGAGGCGATCGAACGCGGCGCGGCAGACAAGATCCTGCCGATAGACGCTATTGCCGGGGCGGTATTGCAGGGCTATCATAAATAAATTTTGTTTGAGCGTCGCCGGTTCACGCCCCAAGACCTTTCCCGTTTTTTCCGCCGAACACCCGGTAGTTACCCTTGAAACCGCCGCCAAGCAGGACCCCAATGGCGAAATAACCGTGGAAAGCGAGGCGGACAAAGGATCCACCTTTACGATCACCTTGCCGATCCGGACGTGAGAGCCTGTCTTGAAACGACTTGACGGAGATTGAGGGGCAATGCAAACTATACATGGAACGATACTGCTGGTTGACGACAGCAAGTCGGTCAGGTTTATGCTGACGGAAATGCTGAGGGCCGCCGGTTATAAGGTCATTACCTCTGAGGATGGCCGTGGAGGCTGGGATACTGTTCGGAATAACAGTATAGATCTTATTATCTCCGACCTGCAAATGCCGGTCATGGACGGTCTCGAGCTCTGTAATCTGGTAAAACAACATAAGAAATTCAGAAATATTTACTTCATAATGCTGTCGGCCTGGGGGGAAATAGCAACAAAGGTTGAAGGCTTTACCGTAGGGGCGGATGATTATATTGTCAAGACAACACCCGAGGCGGAACTGCTGGCCAGAATACAGGCCGGCATGCGGATTCGCATGTTGGAGAAGGAGTTGCGGGAAACTCAGGCTTTTTTGTATCAGCAGGAGAAAATGGCCTCTGTCGGGCAGTTGGCGGCCGGTGTTGCCCATGAAATCAACAATCCCATGGGCTTTATCAGCAGCAATTTAACCTCGCTTGCCAGGTTTACCGACCGGCTCATAGCTTTCATAAATTCCCAGGCCGCGGTGTTGAAGGAAATCAAGGACAGCGTCGTGCTTGAGGAACTGCGGAAGAAAAGAAAAAAACTGAAAATCGATTATATAATGGATGACAGTCCGAGCTTGATCCGGGAATCATTGGATGGCGCGGACCGTGTGAAGAAGATCGTCAGGGATCTTAAGGGCTTTTCGCGGGTTGACGAGGCGGAGTTCAAGCATGCCGATATTAATGAATGTCTGGAAAGCACGATGAATATCGCCTGGAATGAATTGAAGTATAAGGCTACCGTCCACAGGGACTATGGCGATCTGCCGTTAACCATGTGTTATCCCCAGCAGTTGAACCAGGTTTTTATGAATATATTGATCAATGCGGCGCAGGCCATTGAAAAGCAGGGTGAAGTGTCGATAAAAACATGGAATGATGCCGGTTCCTTGTTTGTCAAAATAGCGGACACGGGCCGTGGAATACCGCCGGAGGTTATCAACAGGATATATGAGCCGTTTTTCACGACCAAGGAGGTCGGCAAGGGCACGGGAATCGGTCTCAGCATTTCGCATGACATTATCAGGAAACATGACGGCGAAATAACGGTGGAAAGCGAGGAGGGCAAAGGAACCACCTTTATTGTAAGAATCCCTGTTGTCGAGGGGTAAAATATGATTGAATCATTAATCTGATTACAGTAATATCTAAGTGTCATTTTTTTGACCTTATCGTGTAACTATTTGAATCGAATGTTCGCCGAGGTGTAACAGGCATGAGCGGTATACTTCTTGTCGATAGCGATCGCCGCAGCCGGGAAGCCCTGGCGGCCGCGCTTCGTGAAGAAATCGGCTGTGTGGTGCTGGAGGCCGACAAGGTCGCGAACGCCTTGGAGATTATAGATAAAGGCAGTGTGCATCTCCTGATAACCGAACTGTTTCCACCGCAGAACGAAGGGATTGATATTGTCAAAAGAACCCATAAAATCAACCCCGAAATCACCATAATTCCTGTAATTCCCGCCGGTAACCGCGATCTTATCACCAAGATGCTGCAGTTAGGTTCATTTTTTTATATCAATTCCCCCTATGATTACAGCGAGGCGGTGATTGTGGCGAGCCGCGCTCTTAAACATGCCGCTGTTCATCCGGACAAAAAAAAGGCGGGACCCAAGGTCAGGAAGACCGAAGGTTTTCACGGTATTATCGGCAAAGCGAAATGCATGCTACAGCTTTTTGATTTTATTGAGAAAGTTGCCGATGATGCCGACAGTACCGTGCTTATTCAGGGTGAGAGCGGCACCGGCAAGGAATTGGTCGTCAATGCCATTCATGCCCGCAGCGTCCGCAAGAAAAAAAATATCGTGCCGATTAATTGCGCGGCCATTCCGGACGAACTTTTGGAAAGCGAGTTGTTCGGTTATATCAAAGGGGCCTTTACCGGGGCAACCCACAGCAAGATCGGGCGGATTCAATACGCGGATGGCGGCACCTTGTTTCTGGACGAAATCGGCGATATGAAGCCTGCTTTGCAGGCCAAGCTGTTGCGGGTAATTCAGGAAAAAATGTTTGAACCGGTCGGGGCGTTAAAACCCGTGCCGGTTGATGTGCGAATCATTGCCGCCACCCATCGGGACCTGGAAAAGGAGGTGGCGGAGGGCAGATTCCGGGAAGACCTGTATTATCGATTAAAGGTGGTGCCTATCGGCATTCCGCCGTTGCGGGAACGGAAGGAAGATATTCCCCTGTTGATCGATAAATTCGTGCAGGTTTTTAATCGTAACAAAAAGGCGGCGTTGCAGGGGTTCGAGGCCGGCGCTCTTGAGGTTATGATAAATTATGCCTGGCCGGGCAATGTCAGGGAGCTGGAGAACCTGGTGCAGCGTTTGGCAATTCTCCATGGCGGGCAGAAGGTTTCGGCGGCTGATCTTCCCAAGGTTATCCAGCGGGCGGCCTATCAACTGCCGTTTTTAAACGCCGGCCCGGCGGCCGTTACGCCGGCCGGGGACGAGCAGAGCGATAAAAACGAGAATGCGCCGCATAATCACCAGACCCTGCCCCGGATTTTTGACCAGACAATTCAGTGGGATGATAATGGAGTTGATTTCAAGGGGCTGATTAATAATATTGAGAAGCAGCTTATTACGAGAGCGCTGTCGATTTCACGGGGAAATAAAAAGGAGGCGGCCAAGCTGTTGAATCTGAAACGAACCACTCTTCTGGAAAAAATTAAAAATAAAGGTTATTAATTTTATTCGGCGGTCGGCCTTTTATCGATGTGCGCCTTAATTTTTTCTCTGATGTCCTCCGGCGTGGCAGGCGTTACCATAACATCACAGGCCCCGTATCTCACGGCCTGTAAAACGGCCTTGCGTGTCCATTGGGGGCCGGCAACAACAAGAGGGGTTGATTTATCGCAGGCTGACCTGACCTTAATGGCGGCGCCGAATCCCTGTTCGTTAACCTCGCTCATGACCAGGAAAACCCCCTGTATCTTTTTTTCTGCCAGAAAATCCTTCACCGTGTCCTTGAAGTCGAGAACCGTTGCGGAATAACCGTCTTCCTGTAATGTTGCGGTAAAGGCGCCGGCCTCTTCAGTATTATCGGCAACAATCAGGACATGGGGAGGGGCGTCCGCCGAACCATCCGCTTTGGCCGGCGATTGCTCGGCCTTACCCAGCCCGAACAGGGTGGCCGGATAAATAATCTGCATCTTGCCGAGTTTTTTATCTTCCAGCTCAAGGTCGTAAGCGGCCATGTAAAGTTCCTGGTCCGGAAACGGCTGGGCGGAATCCTCGGTCATGGTGGTTGGAACTATTGTCTCCAGACCGATTTTGGCAAAATGCAGTTTTTCTTTATAGAGTTGTTCAAAGGCGGCGTTATAAATGCCGGCGATAATATTGATAATCTCGCTGAAAGCGTCGGCGGTTTCCTCGTCAAGATTGGCGCCGCGCATGCGTTTTTCAAGTTCCGCCGGCGGCACCATAAGCAGGGTGCCGCCCAGTAATATGGCGTCTTTCAGGTTGAGGAAGAGATAAATCTCGCCCTGTTGATCGTCGCCGGTGACACTTAATTTTGAAAATGCCAGTTGACCGGCGGCCGCGTCCAGGAACTCGGCCTTGGAAACATAGTGATTCTTGGTGGGTGCGAGGGTAAGCGTCTGGCCCAGAAGGCCGCCTACTTCCTCCCCAATTTTTGCCCTGACCGTTTCCAGGATCTTGTCGATTAGCGCTTGCTGCTTCATGGCCTTTTACCTGAATCCGTTATAGGACGCTCACGGATGCAGGTTTTATAAACGTTCAGTTTATAATCGGGTTATATCGTTATTTTTTCTCTATCCGCAGTTCGACCAGAAATTGACCATCAGCCACGGTAAAAGGAATAATCACCCGGTCAACATTTTCACCGCTCTGATAACTGTATTCCTTGCCGAAGATCGTTGTCGGCAAAGACAGCTTTATGTCTTTCGCATTATCCGAAAAAAGCAACTTGACGCTGCCGGCCAGCATATTCGCCAATTCGCCGACCGCATCCTGGACATCGTCGTTTATTTCATCTACCGGCATTCCCAAAAAGTTACTTGTTATGGCCTTGGCTACCGTCTCGGGAATATGAATTGCCAGCAGGCCGGTTTGGGAACCGGCCAGCCCGACCGCGCCGGTAATGCTGGAGCTGAAATGATTAATCGGGTCGGTAGCCGGTTCTCCGGCGGTGATATCCATCATCACCATTGAGGTAAATATTTCAGTCGTTGCATCAATAATATGACGATTTATTTCCACGGTTTTTCTCCTTTGCAACGCGGTTACGTAACATTATCACTTGGTTATTTATGTAAATATCAATTGGGTATATGCTGCGTCAATCCGGAAAGTCGGGGCGATTATATGAAGGGGCTGAGAGTCTCGTTTATCTGATCGGGCGTAAACGGCTTTTTGATACTGCCGACCGCGCCCAGTGACTTGGCTTCATTTACTATATCCGCGCCGCTTTCGGTTGAGATAATTACCACCGGGATATCCTTGATAGCGTCAATAGCGGCTTTTTCCTTCAGAAAAGTCATGCCGTCCATGTTGGGCATGTTGATATCGCTCAGGACGATATCAACTTTTTCTCCGGCCAGAACATCCAGCGCCTGCCGGCCGTCCCCTGCCTCCAGAATCTGGTCGAAATCCAGCCCGGCCTGGCGGAGACAGCGTGTCACTATCTTGCGCATGGTGCTGGAATCATCAACAATTAAAACATTGCATCCCATGTCTTCCTCCTTGAATCAAATTATTGACTAGTAATCTATTGGCAAGTGATCACTTGCATCTGCGTGTTTTTTACTGGTTTTTCTGCAAGGCATTGATAATCCCTTGCGCTATCCCCTGTAGGGGAAGAACGGCATCGGCGGCGCCGAGCTTTATAGCCTCGTTCGGCATGCCGAAAACCACCGAGGTCTGTTCGTCCTGGGCCATGGTGGGCGCCCCCTTTTGATTCATCGATAACAGTCCCTTGGCCCCGTCCGCGCCCATGCCGGTCAGCAACACCCCCACGGCGTTGCGTCCGGCGTTTTCCGCCACGGACTGGAACAAGACATCGACACTTGGCCGTTGATAGTGGACGCGGGGACCGTCTTTTAATTTTACCATGTAATTACCGCCGCTTCGTTTGAGCAGCATATGATAATTCCCTTTTGCTATTAAAGCCAAGCCGGGTATGACATAGTCATTATCGCGTGCCTCCCGCACTTCCATCGCGCATTTCTCATTGAGCCTGACGGCAAATGAAGCGGTAAAATTTTCCGGCATATGCTGGGCGATAACAACTCCCGGAGCGGTGGCGGGCATACAACGCAGAACGGCCTCGATGGCCCTGGTGCCGCCGGTCGAGGCGCCGATGGCTATCACCTTGTGTGTTGTCTTGGAAAGAAGGTTGTTGACCTGCCCCGCCTCGATGGGCGTCGGTGATTTTCCCGGCGCATAATTAACATGGGCCTTTGCCGCCGCGCGAATGGCCCGGGCCAGTTTCTGGGAAATATTTTTTGTGGAGTACGAGCTGCCCGGTTTGCCGAGTACATCCACCGCCCCGAGTTCCAGGGCTTTAAGGGCGGTTTCGCTGTTTTTCGGCGTGAGAGAACTCAAGACAACCACCGGCATCGGCATATGTTTCATTAATTTGGTAAGAAAGGTAAGGCCGTCCATGCGGGGCATTTCCAGATCAAGGGTAATCACGTCCGGTTTAAGGGCAACGATTTTTTCTCTTGCCGCGTACGGATCTATCGCCGTGCCGACCACCTCGATATCGTTGTATCCGGAGAGTTCGTCCGTCAGAATCTTGCGGACAAGCGCCGAGTCATCTACTATGAGAACTTTAATCATAAAGACATGCCCGATTAATCTTCATAAGTTAGAGCGTCGGAAGAAGTTTCTCCGTCGATAAACAAAAAAATTTCACAGACGCCGTCATCAAGAAGAAGCGTTGTGGAAGATAACGGCCGGCGATCTTCGGCGTTTATCGTTCCCGGGTCGGCAATAACTTCCGGCGGCTGGAGGTCGAAAACGGTCCGCCGTCCAAAAATTTTGGGCAGCAGATTCCCGCAAACTATATTTATCACCTCTTTCAGCACTCCTGCCTGGGTATCCGCTGTTATTTCCTCGGCGTCATCGATGCCGAGCATATTAGCGGATAATTCCGGCAGCACCTCGGTTGAGATTGCCATGACAAGGGTGCCGGCATAAGGTCCCGAGAACGAGACTTCGGCCATCGTCAAGGACGCGCGGTCGATTTCATCATTTTCTTCTTCGTCCTCGGGATAGGAAAATATAAAAGCCAGTTTTTCCAGAACCTCGCCGGTGACATGAAATAGAATTTCTCTAAGCTGTTCGGCCTTCATTGTTTTATTCCCGTGTAACTGTTCAGCTGCACCCCAT
>CAYWUR010000083.1:0-7740 GCA_964460745.1 uncultured Desulfobulbia bacterium
CACAATTCCGCGCCCATATGAAAAAAGCTTATCCACCTTTAGCAATTTCAACAAAATACCATAACACATTTTCCGCAATTGTTAAAGGCATATTGGGATGGCGGCCGACATAACAATTTTTGTAACTATTCAGCTGCACCCCATTTTCGTCCGTTTTGTCCTCTTCACGTACAGGGAGTACGCATCGGAGGTCAAAACGAACGAAAATGGGGCACATCTGAACAGTTACGGTTACGAGTTTAGGGTAATTTGTTGCCTTTGCTGAATAGTTACCCATTTTTTTACTTACACCTGCCCTGTAATCTTACGCCTGTTAATCCTGTTCATGGCGGATGCAACTCCTTCTTTGACGATTAAACGAACGCCGTCCTCGACCGCCGGCAGCACTTCGTCCAACAACAACCGCTCCGCCTGGGCAAATTCGGACAAAACATACCGCTCCACCGGCGCCGATCGAAACGTCTCGCTCTCTTGCCCGCGGCCGATGCCGATTTTAATTCGCTGGAAATCCCTTGAACCCAACCGCTCAATTATTGAACGGATGCCTCTGTGACCGCCGTCTCCGCCCTTGGCAACAATTTTTATACGACCCAAGGGTAAATCGATATCATCATGGATCACAATGACTCGCCGCGGCGACAGTTGGTAACTAGAGACAACCAAGGCCAGCGCCTCCCCGCTCAAATTCATATAAGTCTGCGGCTTAAGCAGGAGCAACGGTGTTTGCCATAAAGCAGTCTCAATTATCTCGGCCGGCCACTTCGAGTCACAAAAAACGAGGCCATTTTTTACCGCCAGATAATCAAGGGCAATAAAGCCGGCATTATGCCGCGTCATCGTATATTTTTCACCTGGGTTCCCCAGTCCGACCAGTAAATACATTCTGAACTTTCCTGATTTTGCAGCGCCTGTTATAGTGCTTATTTATGGTGCGTTCCACGACAATTTTATCAGATCCCGCTGATAACTGCGAGATTTTCACGGGTAGTAACGGTTACGACTACGAGTTTAGGATAATTTGTTGCCTTTGCTGAATAGTTACCACGGGTATATTATTTTACAGGCATTCTTCAAGGACGTTATGCGATTAAATTATTACCGTTTTCCGGTCTGCCTCTTATGCGCGATTTTTGCTTTCTTTATCTTTTCTTCGTCGACTTCGGCCCAGGAGGCGACAATCGAAGATATCATCGTCACCAACTCCGACACGCATCTTCTTCTCTATCTGACGGTAAAAAACTGCTTCACGACCGAGATGGAAAAAGCTATACGGAATGGCATCCCGGCCACTTTCACCTTTTTTGTTGATCTGTATAAGACCAAAAAAATCTGGCCGGACAGCAAGCTCGTCTCCCAGACCTTTACGCATACATTGACGTACGATAATCTCAAGGAGGAGTATCTTATTGTCTTTTCCGAGCAGAACAACAAAACAATCACAACCGGTTCTTTAACTCAGGCCAAAAAACTTATGGCGGAAGTAAACGGGTTTAAAACCAGCGCTCTCGACAAACTGACGCCCGACAGGGCTTACGTGCTGAAAATTAAAGCCAAGCTGGCCCGAAAGACCCTGCCCTTATATTTTCGTTATCTGAGCCCTTTCTTGTCGCTATGGGATTTTGAGACGGACTGGCATACCATAAAATTCAGGTATTAGTACCTCCCCCCGGCCGGGAATCAACCTTGAAGGGCGTGTTCATGGCTACAACCATAAAACAAAAAAAACAGCGTCGTTTTCGATACATTATTCTTGCGTGTCTTTGTCTCATCCCGGCCCTGGTTTATCTCGAGCCGCGCGTCTCACAAATCGGCGAAACGACTTTCCCCGTCAGCGGCAACGTCCTGGTTTTTATCCTTATCAATGTCAATATCCTGCTCCTGCTGTTGATGGTCTTCCTGGTTCTCAGAAATCTGGTGGAACTTATATTTGAACGACGCCAGCGAATATTAGGGACAAAATTAAGAACCAAGCTGGTAATTTCCTTTGTTTCATTGTCCATCATTCCCACGGCGCTGCTTTTTTTTATTGCCTTGCAGTTCGTCTCGACCAGCATGGATTATTGGTTTAATTCCAACGTGGAACAAGCACTGCAGGAATCACTGGACATAGCCAAAAACATATATCAGGAGGCCCGTGAACGGGTAAGCAACCGCGGGGAAATCATCGCCTCCCGACTGGCATTGCCTCGATATCGCCAGGCCAAGACGGCAGGTCTTAAACGACTTCTGGAAAACAAATTGACACCGCGCACCGCCGGCGGGCCGGACAGTCTGCTCCTCCTCTCCGACCAGCGGAAACCTCTCGTCAACGTCACGGGGAAACGGCTGGATGGTCTGAAAGTACCGGAAGTCCCTCCCGAACTGATCAGACAGGTACTGACCGGCAAAAAAAACCTTATCACTATACAGTCAATTCCCATTGGCGACCTGGTCCGCGGCATCACCCCGGTTACGATAGGCTCGGCAGCCGGCGAAATCAATAATATCCTGATCACCTCCCTGCTCATTCCCAAAAAACAACTGGATCACATGGCCGTCATCTCAGCCGGCATCGAGGGCTATCGTCAGCTGATGCTGCTGAAGGCGCCGATCAAAACCAGTCTCCTGGTAATGCTGTTGATCGTCACCCTGCTGATCATCTTTTGCGCCGTCTGGTTCGGCTTTTATGTGGCCCGCGGGCTTACCGGTCCTATCGGCAAACTGGCAAACGCGCTCCACCGGGTCGCGGATGGAGAGCTTGACTTCGTACTGGAAAAGGAAGCCGACGACGAAATGGGCCTGCTGGTGGATTCCTTTAACCAGATGACCGGCGACCTGTTAATCGGCAAGAAACAACTTGAAAAGGCCAATCTGGCCATGCGGCGGAGCAATCTGGAATTGGAAAAACGAAGACGTTATACGGAAATTATTCTGCAGAATGTACCGGCCGGCGTAATTTCATTTGATGAAAACGGCAGGATAACCATGATCAACCGTTTCGCCGAGGACCTTCTACAGATCAACAAAGAGGCCTTTCTACGCAGAGATTACCATACCGTGCTGCGCCCGGAGCATCTGGCTGTTCTGCGCGGTTTTCTGAAAGAATTGGCCGCATCACGCAAATCCTCCATTAAGCGGCCGTTGCGCCTTACCATCGGCAACGAAACTATTTCCCTGCTGGTCAGCTTTACGAAGCTGGAGGACGAAGGTCATAAACCTCTGGGGGTCGTGCTGGTCTTTGATAACCTTACACAGCTTGAAAAGGCTCAACGGGTTGCGGCATGGCGGGAAGTGGCGAAAAGAATAGCACACGAGGTCAAAAATCCGCTCACCCCCATCCAACTTTCGGCCCAACGGCTGCGGAAAAAATATCTTGCCGTCCTGGGTAAGGATGGCGAAGTCCTGGATCTCTGTTCCCGGACCATAATTAACCAGGTTGATGAACTTAAAAGACTGGTCGGCGAATTCTCAAATTTTGCCCGCATGCCGAAGGTACAAATGGCTATTAACGATATGCCGGCCATGGTGAAAGATGTTCTGTCACTATATGAAGAAACTCATAATAATATAGAATTTCGTTTCAATTGCCCGCAGGTGATCCCGCCGTTCAAATTCGATCACACACAGATGAGGCGGGTCCTAATCAACCTTCTGGATAACGGCATCGCGGTTTTGCCGACAGGCGGCATCATTGAAATTACGATCTCCCACGATACGGACCGGAAGACAATTTTCATGGAGGTCAAGGATAACGGTCCCGGCGTGAAAGATCAGGACAAGCCGCGGTTATTTGAACCATATTTTTCCACAAAAAAATCCGGCACAGGCTTAGGCCTGGCAATCGCCAGTACCATAATTGCGGACCACGGCGGCTATATAAGAATCAGGGACAACAAACCGCACGGCGCCAGATTCATCGTTGAATTACCCTTCGCCGGCTGATAATTATTGTCAGTTGCTGTTTATCCGTATATCATCACGACTGATATGACCCGGAAAATTCTTATCGTTGACGACGAAGCCAGCATCCTGGAATCCCTCGCCGGGGTTCTTTCCGACGAAGGATTCACGCCTGTTTGCGCTGAATCAGCCAAGCAGGCTCTGGCCATGCTGAGCGAAGAAACATTTGATCTGGCCCTGCTCGATATCTGGATGCCCGGCATGGACGGTCTGCAAGCCCTGAAGCTGATCAAGGAAACCTACGACAGCCTGCCGGTGATTATGATATCCGGACACGGCACCATCGAAACCGCTGTCCAGGCCACCAAAATGGGCGCCTTTGATTTTATCGAAAAGCCGTTATCCTACGACAAAATCGTCCTGACGATCAACAACGGCCTGCACCTTTCCCGACTGGCGGAGGAAAACCGGATTCTCCGCCAGAAAAACATCCATTACCCCAGCCTCACCGGCGATTCACCGGCAATCAATAATGTAAGGGAACAGATCAAAAGAGTGGCCCCGACCGACGCCTGGGTACTGATTCGCGGTGAACATGGGACAGGCAAGGAATTAGTCGCCCAGACCATCCACCGCCTTTCCAGACGCAACGACAAGTCCATGATCGAGCTGAATTGCGCCGCCATTCCGGAGGAGTTGATCGAAAGTGAACTCTTCGGCCATAAAAAGGGGGCCTTCACCAGCGCCCACGCGAGCAAACGCGGCAAATTCGATCAGGCCGACAGCGGCACCCTCTTCCTGGACGAAATCGGCGACATGAGCCTCAAAACCCAGGCAAAAATCCTCCGGATTCTGCAAGAACAAAAATTTGAACGTGTCGGCGGCACCAATACAATTACCGTAGATGTACGCGTGCTGGCGGCAACCAACAAGAATCTCGAAGAGGAAATCGAACGCGGCAGTTTCCGGGCCGACCTGTTCTGGCGCTTAAACGTGGTCCCCATTCAGGTGCCGCCTTTACGCGAACGGCTTGAGGATATCCCGGCACTGGTTGATGATTTTCTTAATCTTTTTTCCAGAAAGGGACTCGGCAAAAAACAATTCAGCCCCCAGGCGCTGGCCGTTCTCGAACGTCACTCCTGGCCGGGCAATATAAGAGAACTCCGCAATCTTATCGAACGCCTGGTGATCATGCACCCGGAATCGACAATCGATGCCGAGACCGTCGCCATTCTGCTGAAGCCGACCCAGCCCCCGGCAGGAATTTCGCGGCAAAAGCCTCCGGCAACCTTCCGCCACGCCATGAATTATCGAGAAGCGAAAAAAGAATTTGAGCGGGAATATCTTCTTGCCAGGTTAAACGAAAATAATGGCAATATCTCACAAACCGCTGATAAAATAGGCCTTGAACGTAGCCATCTCTACAAAAAAATGAAATCTCTGGACATAGAAATCTGACATCATTGAATATGGGGACAGATTTTAAATCTGTCCCCTGGATGTAATCACTGGCTGTATTCAAAAAAAACAGAGAAGATCATGACTGAATATTCCGCGGACCTGCCCACTCAGAAAGAAATAGAAAAAGAACTGAGCGACTACCTTTATCGAAAATACGGCGACAGGGTCAAAATCGTCGGTCTCCAGCCGCAGCTTGAAAAGCATAAACAACAGATCACCGACACCAAAAAACCGACGAAAAAATTCTGTGCCGATTTTAACATCAAACCTGAAGAACTGGTGGCCTACCTGGACGAATATGTAATCCGGCAGGATGAAGCCAAGGCCATCCTGGCCACCAAAGTCTGCACCCATTTCAACCGGGTCAGGCTTTCCATGGAAAATTCCGAGCAGACCACGCAGACCGTCGGTCAGATTAAAAATAATATCCTTCTTATCGGCCCGACAGGCGTGGGGAAAACCTTTCTCATCAAATTAATCGCCAAACGCATCGGGGTGCCCTTTGTCAAGGGTGATGCCACCAAATTCAGCGAAACCGGTTACGTCGGCGGCGACGTGGAGGACCTGGTCAGGGATTTGGTACGCGAGACCGGCGGTGATATCGAAAGCGCCCAGCACGGTATCATATATGTCGATGAAATCGACAAGATTGCCGCCACCCCAAACAGTTGGGGTCTGGACGTCTCCAGGGGCGGGGTCCAACGCGCCCTTCTGAAACCCATGGAGGAAACCGAGGTGGATCTGAAAGTTCCGCATGATCCCATTTCACAGGTAGAGGCCATTGAATACTACAGGGCCACCGGCAAACGGCAAAAACGGCTTGTCAACACCAAAAATATTCTGTTCATAATGAGCGGCGCTTTCAAAGGTCTTGAGGAAATCGTCAAAAAACGCCTTCAGAAACAGACGATTGGTTTCGAAGGGAGCATTACCTCAAAAACCGGGAACAGCCGCTTTCAGAGGAAAGCCAAAGCAGAAGACCTGATCGAATTCGGTTTTGAAAGCGAATTTGTCGGTCGTCTGCCCGTACTGGCCTGTCTGGACGAATTATCCATAAACGATCTTTACGAAATACTCAGGAGTCCAAACAATGCCGTGCTGATCGGCAAAAAACTCGATTTCAATTCCTACGGCATCCGCATCCAGTTTGAAGACGAGGCCCTGCTGAAAATTGCCCAAAAGGCAAGCCGGGAACGGACAGGTGCGCGGGGACTGGTCAGTATTATGGAAAAAGTGCTGCTACAGTTTGAAAAAAAATTGCCTTCCACCGAGATAAGATATCTGGCGGTAACAAAGGAGCTGATCAACGCCCCGGCGGCCGAACTCGAAAAACTTTGTTCGCAAGCGGAACATCAGGCCTATCACGAGAGCCGCTGTCATCTCCTCGGCCAACAGGAGCGCTCCCGCCTGGCGGATTTCATCCTCAAGACCCAAAAAAACTTTTTCCGACAAGTCGATATCATACCAACCCCGGCCAAGATAGAACTCATGGCCCGGAAGTGTCAGGACAAAACCATGGAGCCGCGGGACGTCTGTGATATATTCGTCAAGCTGATCAAACAGATCAGATGGTGCGCCGAAAACATATCGATCAAATGCGGCATAAAAGTAACTTTCAGCGAAGAAGCCGTCGATCGTATCCTGGCCGGACAACCATTGTCGGCCGAAGCCATCAAGACCCGATGCCGATCTTTGTTAAACAACTTTGAATACGGCCTTCGGCTGCTTGAGCAGAAAAAAGGCGTCAAGGAAATTATTATTACTGCCGACGGCGTCGATGCACCCGAGCAATTCATCAACAAACTTGTGGGCAACAACTTCAAAATCTGATAATAATAATCTCAATTGCCCCCCCTAAACGTACATGAGGAGAAAAAATATGGTTTTTCCAGAATATCGTCCGCGGCGTCTGCGGCAGAATGAGATATTTCGCTCCATGATCAGGGAAACGTCCATTTCCCCTGCCAATTTGATTTATCCGCTTTTTGTCCAGGCCGGCAAGAATATTTACGAGGAGGTCTCTTCCATGCCGGGCGTCTTCCGTATATCGGTAGACAACCTGGCCAGGGAAGGCAAAGATTGTCTACAGGCCGGGGTGCGGCATGTCATCCTGTTTGGATTGCCGGAGAAAAAAGATGCGGCGGGGAGCGGCGCCTATGCCCGGAACGGAATTGTACAGCAGGCGGTGCGGGAACTAAAAAACAGCACCCCCGATTTGCTGGTGACGACGGATGTCTGTCTCTGTGAATACACCGATCACGGGCATTGCGGCATTATTGTCGGCCGGGAAGTCGACAACGACTCGACGTTGGAACTGCTGGCCAAAACGGCCTTGTCCCATGCCGAGGCCGGGGCAGACATGGTGGCGCCGTCGGACATGATGGACGGCCGGGTGGCCGA
>CAYWUR010000084.1:0-1534 GCA_964460745.1 uncultured Desulfobulbia bacterium
CCTCACTTTTCACTCCTTACTCCTTGCCAAAGGGGAATGCCAGCTATAGTCAAGACTAATTTGTCTATTTATATTAACATGATACTTCAAGTCAGAAAGTTGAGTTATAATTCCCTGTGCCTCAAGAACCATGCAACTGTCGTTTCCAGACCTTCCGCCAAGGTCCACTTGCTCTGCCACCCCAATATCTTCTTCGCTTTCGAGGTATCGGAAAAATTTCTCTTTACATCCCCAAGACGAGGAGCCGTTTTTTCTATTTCCGGTTTTTCAACACCTTTATTCTCAAAGACTTTAATCATGAGCGCCGTAATCTCATCCAAGGTCGTTTCCCGGCTGGTGGCGATTTGAAAAGTCTCACCGCCGATCCCTTTCCCGGCAGCGCTGAGGACCAGGGCATTAATCAAATCATCAATATAAATAAAATCCCTGGTCTGGGCGCCGTCTCCATAAATTACGAGCGGCTCACCCGCCAGCGCCTGTTTTATGAATTTAGCAACCACGCTGGACTTATGGGTGGAACCTGGTCCATAGACATTACTGAACCGTAGGGCCACGGTTTCAACCCCGAACGATTTATAGAAGGCTGAGCAATAGCCTTCACCAGCCAGTTTACTTGCCCCATAGGGAGAAACCGGATGGGATGGAAGTTCTTCATGAATAGGCGGCGTGACTTCACCGGCCGGGGCGCCCGACGAGGCAAAGACAAAACGCTTAACGCCGTCTACTCTGGCGGCTTCCAGCATGTTAAAGGTACCGATAACATTACACTCCATATCCAGGCGCGGCTTTTCAACGGAAACGGGCACACCGGTATTGGCGGCGAGGTGGATAATGACATCCATGTCCCGGCAGCAGGCTTCACAGGTGTCTTTATCGCGGATATCCCCCCGAACGAGTTGCACGTTGTTTACTAAGGAGTGAGGAGTCAGGAGTGAGGAGTCAGGAGTCAGGAGTGAGGATGGGGTTGTTTCGGTAAAGTCGCAAACCGCGGCAAGATCTTCTTTTGTGCCTACTGTCAGGTTGTCGAGGACACGGATGTTGGTTGCCGCTTTTTCGGCCAGCAGGCGCCTGATCAGCGCAGTGCCTATAAAGCCGCACCCGCCTGTTATTAGCCAGTTACAGGGGTGAGGAGTCAGGAGTGAGGAGTCAGGAGGTACCATCAGTTCTTCTCCTGTAGTGATCGTATAAGTCCGGATAACATTTTGTCCTCTTCGATTAAAGTACAATCCATCTTTTTTAAGACAATCTCATCAAGAAATTTCAGCCGTGTTGATATATTCAGTTGGGTATCAAGTTCACTGAGTGAACCTTGAGCGATATGTAAAAAATTTGTAAATTCTTTTTGAGTGTTACGCGCCGCCCCTTCCGCAATATTGCTTGGAATACTTACCGCACTCCTACGTAGCTGTGAGACAAGGCCGAATTTTTCCTCTACAGGAAAATTATATGAAATTTTATAAACCTCTTCCACTATCTCCATACCAAGTTGCCAAACTTTAAGTTTCTTGTGCGGCTTATCCACTCCTCACTCCTC
>CAYWUR010000084.1:1634-7695 GCA_964460745.1 uncultured Desulfobulbia bacterium
ACTCCTTACTCCTTACTCCTTACTCCACTTTACCCCGCGAAAAATTTTATGTTCATGAATATTTTCCTTATGCTCTTCAACCACGGCAAACATGGAATGCAGGACATCATCCGTCAGCAGATGAGGTTCAAGCCCTAACTCCTTTAGCCCTGAGTAGGTTGGATTATAATAATGCTCTTCCTTTTCCACCCTTGGATTTTCTATACTTTTCACCTCGACATTATGGCCGCGGGTCTTGCCGATCCGCGCCACCTTATCAGCCAATTCATTCACGGAGAATGTCTCGGTTACCTGATTATAGATATTAAGTTTACCCGCGTCCGGAGGATTGAGCATGGCAAGTTCAACGCAGGCAATGGTATCTTTAATATTAATGTAACCTCTGATTTGCCCGCCCCTGCCATACACGGTTAAAGGGTACCCGGCTACGGCCTGGACCACGAAACGGTTGAGAACCGTTCCGAACATTTCATCGTAGCTGAAGATAGTCCTGAGTCGTTTGTCAAGAACGGTATCATCGGTATCTATGCCGTAAACAGGTCCCTGCTGCAGGTCCGTGACCCTCATCCCCCAGGTTCTGGCATAGAACCAGAGCATATCCGTATCCTGAATTTTCGTGGTATGATAGAAGGAACTTGCCTGTCGCGGGAACAGGAAGCGATCCTTGCGGCCTTTATGCTCAATATCAATCCAGCCCTCTTCAATATCTATGTTCGGCGTGCCGTAAACACCCATTGTTCCCAATTTAACAATATGACAATCCGGCGCATGCTCATGAATAGCCCAGGCGATATTCTGGGTGGACTGCAGGTTATTATTCAGTGTCAGCCGGGCGCTTTCATGGTTCAGCATCGAGTAGGGGGCGGACGGCTGTTCCGCGTAATGGATGACGGCCTCCGGCTGAAACTCTTTAAAGAGGGGCGCGAGGAAATGATAATCGCAACAATCACCGATTCGGGCATGAATCGTCTGCCCGGCAAGCTCCCGCCAGAAACGGACACGCTCTAAAAGGTTCGGCACGGGCCAGAGAGGCTCAACATCGTGCTTACGGGTCAGGTTACGCCGCAGGTAGTTGTCAACCGCCATAACGTCATGATTTTTTTTTGAAAATGCCATGGCGGTCGGCCAGCCGAGGTAGCCGTCGCCGCCCAGGATTAATACTCGCATATGTTACTCCAAGATTTTTTCATGATTCTTTGTAATTATTCAGCAAAGGCAACAAATTACCCTAAACTCGTAACCGTAACTTTCAGGTAAGCGAGTTCACGAGACTCCGAGATGGGGTGCAGCTGAATAGTTACGATTCTTTTTCACCCGGCCAATAGCGACGATCCGGATGTTCGTCAACATGCTCCGTGGCCAGCAAATTATTGGCGATGAGAAAACTTCGCAACTCCTCTTTGCTTAAAGGCGGCTCGTCGGCGGAAATATAGGGGTTGGTGACGGTATCCGTCACAATATCAGAATAAACATACTCTATTTCCCGGTAGATTCCCCGAAAAGCCGGAAGTACTGAAAAATACTTTGAAAGCTCAATTGAACGCCGCGTTTCCTCATGGCTCATAAGTTCCTCGTAGAGTTTTTCGCCCGGTTTGGCGCCTATTATTTCAATATTGATATCCGCGGGCTTATAGCCGTAAACAGGCGCAAGTTCCTCAATCATCACCTCGGCCAGATCCCGTATTTTAATGACCGGCATCTTGGTAATAAAAACTTCGCCGCCCCGGGCGAGTGCGGCTGAATCAATAACCAGGCGAACAGCCTCCTCGATACTCATGATAAAACGGGTCATACTGGAATCGGTTACCGTTACGGGGCCGCCCTGCTTAATCTGATTTTTAAAAATAGGAATAACCGACCCTCTTGAGCCAAGGACATTACCAAAACGGGTTGAAGCAAATATTGTTTTATTTATCGATTGGTTGCTGTTGGCGGCGGTCATGATTTTTTCGCCCATCAACTTTGAGGTGCCCATGACGCTTGTCGGGTTTACGGCCTTGTCCGTGCTGGTGAAAATAACTTTTTCAACATTATTAAAACTTGCGGCAAGGATTATATTCTGCACACCATAAATATTTGACTGTACCGCCTCAAAAGGGGAGCGTTCGCACAGGATGACATGTTTAAATGCCGCGGCATGAAAAACAATGTCTATCCCCTGCATCATGCGAGTCAATTTATCCCGGTCCCGGACATCGGTGAGATAAAAGCAGGCACGTTTATCACGCAGAAAACGCTGCTCAAGAAAAAAAAGTTCGCTTTCATTATTGTCCAAGGCAACCAGACCGGCAAGCTGCTGCTTACCATCCAGAAGTTGTTTCACCAACTCGGAGCCGACAGTGCCGCAAGCGCCTGTTACCAATATTCTCTTATTTTTTAACATTAATACCTCTCGTTTTGTTACGCCTTGGTCATATCGATGTGCGTTGGCGGCAGTCTTTCGTTTTTTAAAGAATAACTACTCACAGGGTAAGTGATTAATCTCCGCAAAACCCCGTAGTTGTAGCTGCTCGCAGGGTGCCGGAGATTTTCGTGAGTAGTCCGGCGTAGCGTATTATTCATACGTAAGCCGGGCTACTCGCGGAAAGATCCGGCGCCCTGTGAGCAGCTACTTTTAAGAAACATAATACCGTCCGCTAATCCGGCAGGAGCTGCCGCTGCCAGTTGCGGTTCCAGGACGGTGACCAGTCCATCGCGGCATTCGGCAACCATCCTCGGCTGCGGGCGGCTGTTTTCAAATACCGACCAATGATCACATATCCCGGCGTACTCCCTGAAATTACCGAGGGATCTAGGGAATCGCCGATGCACTACATCCGGGGGAACATCATGACCACCCATTTCCACCCGTCGCGCGATCCTGCGCATACAATCCTCAACACTGGGAAGATAAAAATAGAGCATCTTGATGCGGAACCCATGTTCATGCGCGCTGTTCACTGTTTTCAGGTACCCCCGCCCCGAAAGAGTTGTTTCAACCGAAAAAGAAATACCCCGGCGGATATACACCGCTTTCCTGGCCGTACTGATTTTACCTGCAGCATAGAGGGCCTTGGCGGAGGTAGGGGCAAGAGGGTAGAGGCCGCGGGCTATTTCATCCTGGTTAATGAACTCCAACGTTCCGGAAATTCTTGCGATGTGCCGCATGGCATAGGTCGTCTTGCCGACGCCGTTTGGGCCGGCAATCAGCCATATTGATGGTTTGTCAGGCATCTGTATTCCTTTATATGGGTCACTCCCGGTGCTTCACCGCCTCCCGGCATAGCGTCAGGCGCTTGAGCCATAAAGAATAAACTGTATTTCCCTGTTTTCAATAAAATATTGAACTTCATCCAAAACCTACGGAACCTTCCGGATCTCATCAATGACGACAGGGTAATCAAGCATCGCCTCCGGCTGGGCTATTAATTGCTCCCGCAACAACGACGGCCTTTTTGAAAACTCCAGCAACAAAGCGGTTTTCAAAAAGTCATACACAATACTCTTCTGAAACAAGCGGTCTAGAAGCGTGGATTTGCCGATCTTTCTAGGCCCCCGGAGAAAAGCCGCGCACCCCTTCGTCAATTCAAATTTCAAGCTTCTGTCAACAGTTTCCATTTTGGAGATTAACCCACAACATCCGCAGCAACAAGAGAAAAACCGGGAGCGGAATTGACGGTAAGGAGGATTCCGCAACGATGTTTATCCAGAACAATTTGCAAGGCCGAACCCTAAAAGCAACATTTTTTTGGGCTCGGCCTGTACTGACACCCTCCCTTTGACAGACTTAACAGGGTAAAATTATAAAATATGGTCATATTTTTTTGTAAAGGCCGACCCAGCCACCCCGCCTTCCAAATAAACCAAAAGTTATCCGAAACAATATCGCAAGTCCCATGTTTATAATTATCGGGCTCCCGGAATACCCTTTTAGATATCGACGGGGATAAAAAAATAACCTGTACGGACGGTTAAAAAAACGAATATCCATCAACTCGATTTTATTCTTCGAAAAATATTGCACCTGCGCACCCCCCCCCAAAAACCATGTTTATCCCTGTGGGATGATATGGCCTGACATGATCGAAATCTTCATAAAAACATGCCGAGTTTAACGGCGTAGTAATAATCAGATAACCTCCCGGCTTTAAACGCTCTAAATATCCATCCAGAAATACCAGCAGATCTCCAGGCGCAAAATGCTCAATAATATGCGACATCAATAATACATCGTACAAATTCTTCGTTTTACCGAATTCTTGCACTGTCATACATTTCAGACCGGCTGCCGTGTTCCTGTTTACAATAAAAGGATTAACGTCAACCCCTGATATCTCTCCGGGGCATGATTGTAACAGTAATAAATTTCTGCCGTAACCGCACCCAATGTCTAGGATCTTCTGTGTTGAGGACACCTTGAGAGAAGATATAAACCGAAGTAATATTTTGTCTTCATGACGAATATCGAGTATGAAATTACATATTTTTTTCCTAATTTTCGCTAGTTTCATACTATTCACAGCCACACGAATGTTTGCTGATTGCTGATTGAGGATCCTCGGGCAGATTAACACAGGCCTTCGAGCTGCGCGGAGCGTACCCGCTGATCGTGTTCAGGGCCGGTCAATCAACTGCAAAATCTTGGCGAGGTATCTGGAATGAATTTTAAAAAAATTAGTCGATATGCCGTTTTCCCTGCACGCCCCGACAATTGCTTTGTTAAGCTGATAATGACTTAGCACACCCCTTCTGCCGCTCAAACCGCCGGTCCGCATCTTCACGAGAATCTCCGGCAGGTAGTAATATGAAATTCCATGTTTATAAAAAAATCGCGCCAGCAGCTCAAAATCGGCGGCAATTTTGTACGCATCTCTGAAAATACCGTACTTTTCGTAATTCCTCCTTCTGGTAAAAAAAGTAGGGTGCGGCGGCATAGCGCCCTGTGCAAACTTTTCCAAGGAAAAATCCTTGCCCCGATAGTATCTGACAACTTTGTCCAGGTTGTCCGGCCGCACATACACCAGATCGGCAAAAACGGCATCCACGCCGTGTTCCGTAAAGGCCCGGACGACCTTGGCAATAACCTGATTATCAACATAAAAATCATCGGCGTTAAGGATGCCGACCACCTCGCCCGTCGCTTTTGCAATACCGGTGTTCATGGCCTCGAAAGGGCCGCTGTCCGGGCCGGAATAAACTTTGGCGATCCGTTTGTCGAAGGATTCGATTATCGCCGGAGTGCCGTCCGTTGATTGACCGTCAATAACGATGTATTCAATGTCATTATGCGTCTGCGACAATACGGAGTCAATGGTCGTTCTGATCGTAGCCGCGGCATTAAGGGCCACGGTTATTATTGACACTTTCATTTTCTTTAACCCGTCATTCCAGGCATACGGCCGAGAACGGAACGATAAGCATCCCTGTATTGCCGTGCTATTACGCCGATATCCAGATGTTTTTGGACTGCCACCCTTGCTCCTTGGCCGAACCTTTCACGCAGTCGGGAATCACAAATAAGAACCAGAGCCCTTGCCGCCAAGGCTTCCGGCTCCCTTACCGGTACAATAAAGCCGCATTCCCTGTCCTTGAGAAAATCGGCCACATCCCCCACATCCGTCGAGACAACAGCCCTCGCCATGCTCATTGCTTCCCAGACCGCCAAGGGCGAGGCTTCGGCAACCGAAGAACAAACATAGATATCCGCTGCCTGTAGAACAGCACGCACGTCGGCGCAATAACCGTAAAAATTGAGGTTCTCGAGGCCAAGCTCATCTTTTAGTTTGCGAAGCCTGCCGAGATATCTTTTCTGGCTGGCATAACATGGGCCAACGATATAAAAATGCAAATTATCTTGGTGTTGGTTTAAAATTGCCGCCATACGGATAAAATATTCCAGCCCTTTGTTGGGATTAACGCTGCCGACGGTAATTATTTTTATGCCGGCGTCGGCGGATACAGTTGCATCCGGTGCCGATATAGCCGGCTCGAAATACCAGGAAGCCACCGGCGCCTGAATTTCAAACACCGGCAGTTCCTTAACGGCATGGTAATCGAGATAATATTCCTTAACCCGCTTGCT
>CAYWUR010000085.1:0-7630 GCA_964460745.1 uncultured Desulfobulbia bacterium
TCAAAACCATGCCGCTGCCATCCGTGACCGCTTGGAAAACGGCATACTTACCGATATCCCGGCGGTAAGAATTAACGGCCGTGGTCTACCGCGGCTTGCCAACACCTTGAGCGTCAGCTTAAAGAATTGTTCGTCCGCGGCCATGACCCAGGAACTGGACGAAAAGGGTATCGCCGTATCCGCGCATTCGGCCTGTCAGAGCGGTGATCTTAATCCCTCCCATGTGTTGACCGCCATGGGTATTCCGGAAGCCTATCTGCACGGCACACTGCGTATCAGTTTGAGCCGTTATAACTCAATGGCCGAGGCGGAAAGATTGCTCAGCCTCCTGCCGGCGGTGGCGGCCAAATCACGGCGGGATTTTGCGGAATAAGCGGGGTGCCGAGGTGGCGTTACCCTCTTATCCGTTCGAGCGGCCATAGTCATCATCAAAACGGACAATATCGTCCTCGCCCAGATAGCTGCCGTTCTGCACCTCTATTATTTCCAGCATGATTACGCCGGGATTTTCCAGGCGATGTACTTCCCCAGCCGAAATATAGGTGGATTGATTTTCATGAAGCAGAAAAGTCTCTTCGCCCCTGGTAACTTTTGCCGTGCCGCTTACCACAACCCAGTGTTCGGAACGGTGGTGGTGTTTTTGCAGTGATAGTTTAACGCCGGGCTTGACGGTCAGCCGTTTGATTTTAAAGCGCTCCTCTTCTTCCAGGATGGTGTAGCTGCCCCAGGGTCGGTGGGTTGTGCGATGCAGCCGGTATTCATCTCTTTTTTGTTTTTTGATATGGCCGACAATTTTTTTAACATCCTGCGCTCTTGCCAACGGCGCGACCAGAACGGCGTCCGCGGTTTCCACCACCAGGGTATCTCTTAAGCCGATCGCCGCCACCAGGCCATGTTCGGAACGCACCAAGCTGTCGTGAACGTCTTCCAGAATGACGTCGCCCTGGACGGCATTGTTGTCGGCGTCTTTTTCCGAGACCTCCCATAGGGCCTGCCAGGAGCCGATATCGTTCCAGTCCAGATCGGCGGGCACCACGGCCACGCGATCGGATTTTTCCATGAGGGCGTAATCAATGGAATCTTCCGGGCAGCCGGCCATGCCGGCTTCGTCAAGGCGGAAAAAATGACCGTCCGACCGTCCTTTTTTGACGGAATCGCGCATGGCCGCCAAAATATCGGGCGCGTGTTTTTCCATCTCCGCAATGAATGTGTCGATCGAAAAGGCAAACATACCGCTGTTCCAAAAATAATTACCCTTGGCAAGATATTGTTCAGCGGTTTTTCGATCGGGTTTTTCCACGAAAGAAATAACCTTATGGCCCGCGCCGGCCTCTATATAACCGTAACTCGTTTCCGGCGTCCCCGGTTTTATGCCGAAGGTTACCAGGAGCCCGGCCTCGGCAAGTTTTGCCGCTTCGCGCACCGCGGTTAGAAAGGCCTGTTTATTACGGATCAGATGATCCGCGGCCAGCACCAGCAGAATGGTGTCCCCGACGCCGTTTTCAAGGGCATGTATTGCCGCCGCGCAGATAGCCGGGGCGGTATTGCGGCCCAACGGTTCCAGGATGATAGGCAGGGTTTCGGTCAACCCCAGCGCCGCGATTTGATTTTGCGCAATTAAGCGGTGTTCCTCGCCCACGACGATAAGGGGCGGCAGTGTCGCGGGAATATCACGAACCCGTTGAACGGTCGCCTGTAGAAGCGAGAGATCGCCGTTGAGAGTTAACAGTTGCTTGGGGTACAGTTCTCTTGACATGGGCCACAGGCGGGTACCGCTGCCGCCGGCAAGAATAACAGGTTGGATTTGCGTCATGTTTTTTCCTTTAACAATTATCGGTATTTTGCAGACTGTCGTCTAAAAGGTCTTTACAGTTATAGCAGTTACAAAATCAAGAATCAAGCGGCAACAAAGCAGGAAATTCGAGAAGCTTAACCCGCCGGATTGACGAGATCTACTTCACCCCAGGCCCCCAGCTGTTGACCGCAGATGATAACCACCCCCAGCAGGTCGTGGATTGTTTTGGCCTTTTCCAGGGCTAGGTTGATATTCTTACTTGACCCCGGTGTTGAAATTTCATTGCCCAGTCTGGTTGCCGCGGCATCCGCCAAAGACGTGGAAGCGGCGAGTACGGTCACGGAATCGGCTTTGCCGAGACTCAGGGAATGGCCTACCGTGCCGGATGAGGTGCAGACGCCCAGCGGCATCCGGGCCGCTGCAATCCTGACCCCCACCTTCCGACTTAAGGGGGATTCCCCGGCAAAGATGGAAATTATACATTCCTTGGCGCGGTTAATGAATATATCACCGCCATTTTCGACGATTACCTCGTTTATGCCGTCGGCCAGCAGAGCAAGGCCGATAAATTCGGCAATAGCCCCGGCCACGGCGGCCATCGGGCCGACGCCGGTTGCGGCGGCCGCAGTCAGCATTTTTTTGACAATGGGCGGCGCCAGGGGATCAGGAGGGAGCGGCGTCATGGCGGTCAAAAAAACAGGATGGGCGGCCAGGTAATTTTCAAGTTGATTTCGATGCTGATATACCAGGCGATAGGCCTGGTCTGTCACATCTTTTGAGGACATAATATGAAGATCGGTTTCACAAACCTTGACAAAGCAGGAAACAAGACCTGCCGGATTAATTGTGCGGCGGTAAGTTCTCTCTTGATAGGATAAAGGGGAAATCTTTTTTTTCTTGCGCATAACAAAGGATGTTGCCGTAAGATGGTTGGCGGTTTAAGTATATAACAAAATCAGTAACTATTCAGCAAAGGCAACAAATTACCCTAAACTCGTAACCGTAACTTTCAGATGTGCCCCAGATTCGTTCGTTTCGACCTCCGATGCGTACTCCCTGTACGTGAGGAGGGCGAAACGGATGAGGTAAGCGCAGACTCCGAGATGGGGTGCAGCTGAATAGTTACCAAAATCACAGGGATACTACAGGCCGCTGGCAATCGTCAACCGGAAACTGTCAACCGACGGCTATCTCTCTGTAATTGCGTGATATTTGTATGCATAATGCCTATAAAGTTTTTTAAACGAAAAACAGACAAAAATGTGCGAACAAGTAATTCTTTTTACGCGTTATCCAGCGCCGGGCAGCACTAAAACCAGACTTATTCCGGTGTTGGGGCCGGACGGGGCTGCCGGCCTGCAGCGGCGTCTAACCGAGTTGGCATTGAGGCAAATCCTGCAACTCAGGCGGCAGAGGCCTTTTGCTTTACAGGTATGTTACGATGGCGGTAATCTTAGCCTTATGCGCGATTGGCTCGGTCCGCGGCTGGATTATCGGCCCCAGAGCGCCGGCGATCTCGGCATACGAATGAACCGCGCCTGCAGCGCCGCGTTTAAGGCCGGGATGACGCGGGTTGTTATTTTGGGCGCTGACTGTCCAGGTCTTTCCTCTTTAATTATCGGTAAGGCGCTGGATTGCTTGCGGCGTGTCGATATTGTCCTGGGACCCGCCCGTGATGGCGGGTATTATTTGATAGGTGTAAGCCGGGAACTGCCGCAATTATTTAGTGACATTCCCTGGGGAACGGCCGGCGTTTTTGCTATAACCAAGGCGCGGGCTGAAATTTTTAATATTTCCGTATCGGTTTTAGAGCCGCTCAGCGATGTTGATCGACCAGCAGACCTCTGTAATTTCTATAATTATTCCCACTCTTAACGAAAGGGAAAATATCGGCTTTACCTTGGCGGAATTAGGAAAAGTCGCCGGTATAGAGATTATTGTTGTTGATGGCGGCAGTCATGACGGCACAACGCAAGTGGCTGAGTCTCTGGGGGCCAGGGTTATCAGCGTGCCGCCCGGCCGCGCCGGACAGATGAATGCCGGCGCCGCCGGCGCCGCCGGCGAAATTCTGCTCTTTCTGCATGCCGACACACTGCCGCCCGCCGGTTTTGTCCGACGCGTCCGCCAGACTCTTGCCCTGCCGCATGTCGTGGCCGGCGCCTTTAATTTGTCCATTAATGGCCGCGGCATAAGTTTGCGGCTGATAGAATGGCTTGTCCGCCGGCGGTCAGAGCTTTTCCAGCTGCCATACGGTGATCAGGCTATTTTTTTGAAGACGGATAGATTCCGGAGCATGGGCGGTTTTCAGGATATGCCCATCATGGAGGATTTTGAGTTTGTCCGCCGGTTGCGCCGGCAAGGGCGTATCGTGGTTCTGCCCGAGGCGGCATCAACCTCGGCCAGGCGCTGGCGGAAATTAGGCGTTATGAGAACGACGCTTATCAATCAGGCGGTCATAATCGGTTATTTTTGCAAAGTAAGTCCAACCCGGCTTGCCGGATGGTACCGCGGTCGTAAGTGATCATTTTTTGTTCTGCCGCGCCTTTGGGTGGTTGTCGGAATTTGTCTTATCCGGGGTATTAGTCAATGATTTGGGAATAAGGCGGGAACGAAGATTTTTATCCTTGACAAGAGTTAAAATATAGCCGGAACTGGCGACCAGAAACGGATAGCAGAAAGATTTCCGCAGGAAACCGCGGGTTTTCGGTGTAATATTAGCCAGGAGCATGAAGAGAAGGCTGGCGATGAAAACGGCTTTGATTATGCCGAACAAGCCGCCGATAATGCGATCAAACCAGCCGAGAAGTGTAATGTCCATCACCTTTTTCAGACCTGTGCCGATCAGGAGGACCGTCAGGTATACGGCGATAAACAGGAAGGTATACGCTATAAAGAAGCCGATCTGCGGACTATTTATAAAGGGGCTTATGAATCGGTCTAATGTTCCGTGGTACCTTCCGGCGGCGGCAAAGCCCAGAAACAAGGCAACGATGAAGGTGATTTGTTTGGCAAAACCCACCCAGATGCCCCGCACTAAAAAAGCGGCCAGGATGATAAAGACAATGACATCAAAAAATGATATATGAGAGGCATGTATCATATAAACGGTTTTGGGCCTGAGTTGTGTGATTTACGCATCATTGCCGACCGCATGATTTCGGCCGTCCGGCCGTGGATGGCATTGATGGATTTGTTACGAGTCCGCCAACGTATTGTTTCAGCAAAACTTTTTTCCTTATAAATAGCAAGATTTTTCTCAAGCTGATAATACAAATGCACAAACGAATGAAGAGCAATCAACATTGATCGGCGATTTATTTTCGGCAAGAGAAATTGCCGGCTGGCAAGAGCTGCTTGCCTGTAAGACCTTTTTCTCCCTGGCGATAGTCCGGCTTGATATCATGCGGACCCAAATGGCCAAGGCCCCGACTACGGAATTCATCCGCCGTTTTCTTGTTGCCGCCGAACTTGATCGTTATGCAAAATTTATCCACCATAAAAGAAAAAGCGAGTGGCTGGGGGGACGGCTGGCTGCCAAGTACGCGGCATTGAAACTCCGCGGCCAATGGCGCGGTAATGACGAAAGCTCTCAGTCATGGCGGGCCTGGGCCGTTTTACCCGATGGGCAGGGCCGGCCGTTTCTCCATAATTGCCACGCCGGCGGCGGGCAGGCTCCGCCCCGAATATCAATTTCGCATAGCAGCGGTTATGCGGTTGCCATGGCTGCTGATCACAAGCCGTGCGGTATTGACATCCAAAGCGTAACACCCACGGTAATAAGGTTACGGGAACGTTATTCTTTTCCAAGTGAATGGCAGGTTCTGGAAAAGAGTTTTAAGCCGGCGGCCGACCATGCCGAGCGGCTAACGCTGCTGTGGGCGGCTAAGGAGGCCGTTAAAAAAGCGTTTGCGGTCGGACCCGGGGATTTACACCTGTTCAGGGCTGTTACGGATGACGGCGGCACAGAAAAATCTTTACTTGAATTGCATTATAAAAAAGATGGCGTTGAGAAAAAAGTTAAGGCCGGCACCATGCTTTTTGATGGGTATGCCTTTGCTTTTACTGCTGATTTTGATGAATTATAGTAAAAGTTCACCGGCAGCCCCATATGCACCCCAGGGGCACTTCTTTCAGGGCGAACGTGATCTGGGACCACCGGTGAACTTTTACAGGCAGAGGTTTTGCGGAGATATGTCTCCCTTGCTGAACTGTTACGAATTATAAATATCGGCTTTGCCGGGAAGGGGCAGATGGAAATAGTTAAAACTTTGGAAACGATTCCGCTTTTCAAGGGATTGTCGTTGCATCAACTTGAAGAGCTTGCCGCGATTTTGACGGTCCAGGAGTTTAAACGGGGCCAGGTGATTTTTGCCGAAAAAGATGACGGGGTAGGATTTTATGTAGTGATTGACGGCAGGGTCAAGATATATAAGGTGTCGGCCGAAGGCAAGGAACAGATTCTTCATATCCTGGGCGCTGGTGAACCCTTTGCGGAAGTCGCGGTTTTTGCGGGGGGGCGTTATCCCGCCAATGCCGAGGCAATGGCGCAGAGTACGGTTTTTTTCTTTTCCCGCGATGCGTTTGTCGAGCTCATAAAAAACAACCCGTTTCTGGGCATGAATATGATGGCATCCCTTTCTTTGCGGCTTAAAAGGTTCTCACGCATGATTGAGGCCTTATCCCTGAAAGAGGTGCCGGGACGTCTGGCCGCGCACCTTCTTTTAATGAGCCGTCAAAAGGGCGGCGCCGCCACGATGGAGCTTGATATGGCCAAGACCCAACTGGCCAGCCTTTTAGGCACCATACCCGAGACGCTTTCGCGTATTTTAAGTAAAATGAAAAAACAGAACTTAATTCATACGAGCGGGACCATCATCAGAATTATGGACAGGGCCGGCCTGGAAAATTTAGCTGCCGGCGAAACACGGCTGGAATAGTTAAAGGGATAAACAATGCCCGAGTTACCCGAGGTAGAGGTTATTAAGCGCGGCCTGCTTGCCCGTCTGCCGGGGCGGCGGGTGATGGCCGTTGTCTGCGGCAACCGTAAATTACGGCTGCCCGTGCCTCGCGCCAGGTTGGCGGATCGGGTCAAGGGGGCGCTGATTCAGACGGTGGAGCGGCGGGCCAAATATTTGTTGATTCGTATGGATAACGGCGCGGTGGCGGTGTTTCATCTCGGGATGAGCGGCAAGCTCGGGCTGTGCAGGGCGGACAAGCCGCACAACCGCCATGATCATCTGCGCTGGCTGCTTGATAACGGCCTGGAGCTGCGCTTTAACGACAGCCGCCGCTTTGGCTCCGTTCAGGTGCTGAGTACGGCTGAATTACATACTTTTTTTACACGGACCGGCCCCGAACCTTTCGGGGATGATTTTTCCGGGTTATATCTCGCGGCAAAGGCGGACGGACGGGTACAGCCGGTCAAGAATTTCCTGATGGATTCTCGGATCGTGGCGGGAATCGGCAATATCTATGCCAGCGAAATTCTTTTTGCGGCAGGCATTAACCCGCGGACGCCGGCCGGCTATCTTGATCGCAAAAGGTGGGAAAAAGTGGTCAAGGCCTGCCGGAAAGTTCTGGCAAGGGCGATTGCGGGCGGCGGCACGACCATTGCCGATTTTGTTAACTGTGATGGCGATGCCGGTTATTTCCAGCTGCAACTCAAGGTTTACGGCCGGGCCGGCGAGCCCTGCCGTATTTGCCGTACACCTGTTGAAAAAATAGTGCTGGCCGGCCGAGCCACCTATTTTTGCCGCCGCTGTCAATTATGATGGCTAAGTAAAAATTCCGTCAATGCCGGCCAGGGATGGACGGTTATTTTTTCGCCTTTCCGGC
>CAYWUR010000086.1:0-7573 GCA_964460745.1 uncultured Desulfobulbia bacterium
AACAGTTCAGCAAGGGAGACATATCTCCGCAAAACCTCTGCCTGTAAAAGTTTGCCGGTGGTGCGAGAGGGGGGAGTTGAACCCCCATCCACAAAAGTGGGCTGGATCCTAAGTCCAGTGCGTCTACCAGTTCCGCCACTCTCGCTTTATATGTTAACCAAAAATAAATAATCAATTTTAACATTACAGTCAAGAGTGATCAGTTACCTGACGAATAGCCGACCTTGACAATCTTTATTATAATTTATTATATTGAGTTTTGGAATATTATGTTGCTGCCGAAAGAGGTCGACAATAAAAAAGGATATCAGATAAACGATGGCTGACAAGGAAAAATTCGTTGAGCGCCGGAGACACAAACGTTTCATTGTCAATAATCATACCTTTACCACCATTTCCTCCAAAATAGGCCGGATAAAAGATATCAGCATGGGCGGCTTATCGTTTCGCTATATGGATTCTAAAGAATGGCCGAGCAAACAAGAGGCGCCGGCAACTCTGTTTAACGATGATTTTTTTCTAAAAGATATCCCGCTGTTAACCATCTCTGACTTCGTCATAGCACGGCGAACTCCATCTATAATAACCGAAAGACAACGGCGTGTAAAATTCGGCAAGCTGACCCCGGAACAAAAATCCAGCTTGGAGTATTTTATCCGTAATCATACCAAGTTCCACGCCTAACTGCTTACCCGGCAGGTTTACAGGTTATGGCTTATCAGCTTCTTTTTTCTATCTGCTTCAAAAGATCAGTAAAAATAAAATGGTGAAAAGGCAATAGCATATACCAGTAAATCTTTCCCAAAAGACCACGGTGTTGATAATATGCGTCAACCGACAGCATATTTTGCTCACCATGCCGGTCTACCCTGAACTGCAGCCAGGCTCGGCCAGGCAATTTCATCTCCGCCCTGAGAAGAAGCATTTCATCCGGTTTTAAGTCTTCAACCCGCCAAAAGTCGATAACATCGTTAATCTTCAAGCTGGAGCCGCTCCGCCGACCACGGGATGTTCCCACCCCCATAAACAGTCGGTCAACCATGCCGCGCAACCTCCACATCCAGCTGCTGTGAAACCAGCCTTCCCGCCCGCCGATTCTGCAAAAAGAAAGGAAAAGTCCGGCCGCGCTCTTGTCGGTGATAAGTGAATAGTGGTCCGTATAGCGGGGAGGCGCCACGAGTTCACGCAGTTTAAGGGCAAGCTCATGGGCCGGCGGATAGGCGTCTGACCATCTGGTGTAAACATTATCTTGCTCCTCGCGCGACATGGCCCGCACCACCGCTTCTCTATAAGCCAAAGGCTCAAAAGGCAGAAAATCCCTGATGGCATTATCCTGACACACCACCTCATTTTTAAGGCCTTCCATGAGGCAACGGGTTATCGAGGCGGGTACCGGCGTCAGGAGACTGGCGAGATAAGACAAAAAACCGATACCGGAAACAGGAAACGGCAGAAAAATTTTTTTCTTGCCGAGCAGATCAGCTAATATCTTCAACATCATCTCATAGGTCAAAACATCCTGCCCCCCAATATCAAAAGATTTTCCCGCGGTAGCGGGAATCTCCAAAACCCCAACCAGGTATTTGATTACATCGCGGATAGCTATCGGTTGGCATTTATTTCTTGACCATGGGGGGATAAAAAGAACAGGGGCATTATTCGCCAGGTGCTTGATGATCTCGTATGAGGCGCTTCCGGAACCGATAATAACGGCGGTCCGCAGAATAGTTGTCGGCACCGTGCCGCCGGCAAGTTCCCGTGCCACCTCCATCCGGCTCTTAAGATGATCGGACAGACGGTGGCGGTCGTCGCCCAGACCGCCCAGGTAAATGATTCTCTTAATCTTTTTAGCCATGGCGATCTGTCTGAAATTAACAGCGGCCTCGATATCGGCAAGGGCAAATCTTTCCGGTCCCAGAAGCAGGGAGTGGATTAAGTAATAAACCGTATGAATTCCGGTAAGTGCCTTTTCTAAATCGCCGACATCCAAGGCGTCCGCGACCACGATCTCAGCCTCGGGCCACCGTTCCTCGTGTTCCGGGGAAGCCGCCCGCACCATGACCCTGACCTGATATCCCCTGGCCAGTAATTCCGGGACCAGCCGACCACCGATATAACCGGTGGCGCCCGTAACCAGAATCTTTCCTATTTCAGGCCGGGGTGTGGAAGGAAGATCGCGGCAAAAAAGATCCGTGCTGTAAATGTTCATAAAGCGCCTGACTCAACCATCCCGTTAATTTCAAAAATCATAGAAAAAACCCTCGGTTCGCAAATGCCGACAACAAACACGGTAGTCAGGCAGTACAGCTTGAACCAGCCGCCAGAATTCGGAAGAATGATCACGCCGCAGCAGGTGACATAATTCGTGAACGACCACATAATCAACGACCGGCAATGACGCCATGACGACACGCCAGGAAAAATTCAACCTGCCTCTGGAACCGCAGCTACCCCAGCGCCTTCTGGCATCGCTTATTCTAACCGGCGGCGGCGCGACACCTACCCTGGGAGCATAGACGGCAACCCGTTCTCGCAGGATCTTGCCGGCCTGCCCGCGATACCAGTCAATCAACGCCGCCCTTATGACATTACCATAATCCGGCGCCGAAATATCGATCGACGCCCCGACTGCCAGTATACCATTTTTCTTTACCACCTCCGCTCCTCTACCCGGTGGGGTCGAAAAAAAATTGAGGGTAAAGCACTCGCCAAGAAAATAAAGGCGTTCTTCGGCATTAAACCGGCGCCGACCGCGGACTCCCAGTCTCGCATGCAGAAAGTCGAGACGCTTGCCGATCCACCCCGCATTGTCACGCAGGATATTCCGGACCCGCCGGCGTGACATCTGCACGGGAACTCTCACCATCAGCCCTTTAATCGGGCAGATCTCGATGCCGACGCTTTTCCTGCGGCCGGTCCTGATTATCCTGTACGCGACATGCCGGCCGGCAATATCTATATACGGCGACGGCACTACCAATCCAGCGGCATTCTTCATCATCAGCATTGTACACCTAATCAGACAATCTTTCAAAAATGGTAACTCTTCAGCAGTGCTACAGATATGTTCAAGCAGGCTTGCGAAGTATAGCCCCTCTATCTGAGCAAGCCTGATCGGGCATAGATGGAGTGCTGCTGAAGAGTTACGGTTACGAATTTAGGGTAATTTGTTGCCTTTGCTGAATAGTTACCTTTTAGTTACTTTTTATGAGATATCCATAGTGACAAGTCGATGTCATCCTGGTATAGATAAAATGGATATTTTTTAAAAATAGAAATTTATTGGCAAAGTCGATCTTTTTGATGTGGTTTCTTGGTCCAGGCAACCAAGTACCAGCTATTAAGCCCACAGCCCAAAAAGGAGTTTGTGCCATGGACAAGGAGACGAAGACCGAACGCAGGCAACATGAACGATTTCAGGTCAAAGAGGGAGTTTTGGCGGCTTTGAGGATTAATGCCATTAACAAACTCGGCAAAATAATTGATATGAGCAAGGGAGGGCTTGCTTTTCGTTATATTTACAACGGAGAGTGGTCGGATTTAAATGTTGCCGCGCCAGCCTCCTTCGATCGGGTGACAATAATGGGCGAAGACAATTTTTTTCTGGAGGATTTCCCGCTTAAAACCGTTTCCGATTGCGTAATTGCGAAAGAAAATTCATTTAATTTGATAAAAATGCGGCAACGCAGCATGCAATTCGGGGAATTAACGCCCGAGCAAAAATCCAGGCTGGAAATATTTATCCAGACCCATACCATCAACGAGTCATAAACGCAAGTGGATCACAGGGCGCGAACATCTCCGCACCCTGTGACCATTTATGGACAGGCACAAATCATATTTTTACGCATACGGGACTTTTTTTATCACAGGCGTATCAAACTTTTCAACCAAGACCAGCTGGCAGCCACCGTCAAAATCAGATAAAAACCCAGGCAGATAAGAATATAAATCAAGACAAATCTGCGGCAACACTCTCCTCCTCCCTCCCGATCTTTCCGCATAAAAAATAATGCCAGAACAAAAGAAAGCGGAAACATTACACCGGCCCAAAACGGCTGGATAAAACGAAGCAGTTCCTTGATACCCAAAAAAAACCAGGGAGCGGAAATCCGAAAAACACCAAGGCGGGCGGATTCCATGGGCGCGGCCAGGAACAGACAGCTGCCGACAAGAGCAGGAACCAGCCACCATTGCCGTCTCCAGTTCAGCCGGTAACGGCGGACATGCTCCCAGGAGAGCATCAGCCACACGATTCCCAGGCCGATGAGATGATTGGCATAAATACGCCGCAGGCCATAGGTTGACACGGAAAAGAGCAACTCGTTGATCCACTTACCGATCAAGGGGACCGAAAGGGCTATATTTTCAGCAATAATTCCGGCGGACCGGCCGGTGGAGTCACCGCGCAGAACATAACCGGAGAAGAGAAGCAGGATTGTGACCGGTAGCGTGGCAATTAACTTCACCCAATTAGGCAACGACATTTTTTTATGCTCGTCACCCCATAAAATCGCCACTAAATGTGCTGAAAAGAGCAGGAAAAAAACCTGACTGGCATAAAAATGCAGGGAACGCCAGAAAACGCCGAAAGGCACTAAAATATCTATGGTGTTCACTGAGTAAAAAGAAGACGCCGGGTCATACTGGAGCGACAGGACGATTCCGGACAAGACCGAAAGATAAAGGGCCACAAGGCTCTTCGCACCCCACCGCACTCTTATAAAAAAAGCCTTTATCCCCATTGCCTCACTAAAAATTAATTACGGAACAAGGGGGTAGCAGCTCCACTTTGGGCACCTGTCCCCGTGATCTGTTACGGCATACGTCCCCCGACCGGATAAGCGCTTCATCTCCGTATACGGAATAATTGCCGTCGGAATATCCAATATTTATCATGTCACACCTTCAAGATGCTGACGACATAACCTGTCCCGCCGCCAGCCCCGTTATCGCCGAGCCGCTCAACACGAAAAGTGGCTAAATCCCGTTGCGCCGGGCCGTTAATCAATTTACCGGTCGTTGTAAAACGACTCTGATGACAGGGACACAACAATAAATTTTCCTTTTGTCGATAGTTCACAAGGCAGCCGAGATGCGTACATCGCCGGGAAACCGCCCAGGGAGACTTCGTCCCTTCAAAGAGAATAAACTCTTTCGACACCAGGAAACCGCCAGGTTTTAGAGACCTCCGCACTTCGACACGGCGCGGCTTGATCGGCACGGCGTAATCCAGAAACCGTAATAATGGATACAAAACCGCACCGATAGTCGCCAGTTTCATCCATCCGCCGACTTTATGCAAAAAAAGTCGCCGAGCCGGCATATCGCCCTGCTCGCATGGACAGTCCATTTTTCTTGTCTTCATTTTCCGATCTATTCGTAAAAGCGGAAACCGATCACGCCTTCATAAATTTATCTCTGAGTTTTTCACATACATGATCAGGCACCAGGCCGCCGACATCACCGCCGTGTCGGGCAGCTTCCCGAATAATACTGGAACTGATAAAAATCCAACGGAAACCGGTCATCAGAAAAACCGTTTCAACCTCCCGCTCAATTCTTCGATTCATAAGCGCCAACTGGAGCTCATAATCAAAATCCGACACCGCCCGTAACCCTCTTATGATCGCCTTGGCGCCTTTTATGTAAGCATAATCCACCAGAAGGCCGTAAACCGTATCAACCTGAATTCTTTTTTCCTCTGCCGGGAAACAATCCCGGATCATCCGCACCCTCTCCTCCAGCAAGAAAAGTGGCGTTTTTTCAGCATTTTCCGCCACCGCGATAATAATTCTGTCGAAAAGATTCAAGGCCCTGTTGACAATATCCAAATGGCCGTTTGTTATCGGATCAAAGGTCCCTGGATAAACGGCTATTGTTTCATCGGTCTCCTGGGCCACAAAAGGCTGGTAATCAGTCATCGTTTTTCTTCCTCTTATCCGCGATACAGCCAGAAACCCGTTTCCCCGTAGCGTCTTTGATCACAGAGCGTCAATGAACCAGCCTGCGTGGGCAGATCTTCGGCGGCTTCATCCTCCGCAATTACCAGGCAACGGCTTCCAGTCAGGTTGATAGTATTGCCGAGTTCGGTCAAAAGCAGTTGTCCAAGCTTCATCCGATAGGGAGGATCAAGGAAAACCAAAATGAAACCGTCGACCGGCAACATTTTCCCTAAAAAAGAAAGGCCCTTCGTCAGATCCTTTTTAATGACGATGGACCTTTCAGAAAAGCCACATAAAACGATATTCTTTTGAATAAGTTCGGTGGCCTTTCGATGGTTGTCCACAAACACCGCGGACCGTGCTCCCCGACTCAAGGCCTCCAGACCCAGGGCTCCTGTCCCGGCAAAAAAATCCAGAACCACAGCCTCTGTAACCGCAGCCCCGATAATGCTGAAAAGCGCCTCTCGAGCTCGGTCCGAGGTAGGGCGAATCGTGGTGCCGGCTCGAATCTTAGGCGACAACAGCCGGCGTCCTTTCGCTGTACCACCGATTATCCTCAAAATTACCCGTACCCATGAGCATTTGTCGCCATGGCGCGCAAGGGCATTACAAATAGTCCCGACTGACGATTTCCGCTATCTGCACCGCGTTCAGGGCGGCGCCTTTAAGGATGTTATCGGACACGACCCAGATATTGATACCATTGGCAATTGATTCATCCGCACGAATCCGGCCGACAAAGGTCTCGAATTTCCCTTGGCAATCAACAGCCAGGGGATAGAGATTCCCGGCCGGATCATCCATAACCTTGACACCCGGAGCAGCGGCCAACAAATCTTTAACGCCGGCTGCGGAAATTTTTTCTCTGGTTTCAATATTGACCGCCTCGGAATGACCAAAAAACACGGGAACTCGAACAGCGGTGGCGGTCACGCCGATTGTATCATCTTCAAAGATCTTGTGGGTTTCATTAACCATCTTCATCTCTTCCTTGGTATAACCATTATCCAGGAAGGAATCAATATGGGGCAGACAGTTAAAAGCAATCTGATGCTGGTAAACCCGACATTTAACGGCAGTGCCGGCCGCATAATCCCTGACTTGGTCATTTAATTCCGCAATGGCCTTGGCGCCGGTGCCGGAAACCGCCTGGTACGTCGAAACCACGATCCTTTTAATGCCCACTCGGTCATAAATTGGTTTTAAGGCAACCAGCATCTGGATGGTCGAACAATTGGGGTTGGCAATAATTCCACGCCCTTTATAACGGGCAATGGCATGGGGATTGAAATCCGGCACGACCAAGGGTATTTCGGGATCCATACGAAAGGCGCTGGAGTTATCCACCACCACGGCGCCGGCGGCTACCGCGGCCGGCGCAAAATCCAGAGACCGCGCGGCGCCGGCGGAAAAAAGCGCTATATCGATGCCGTTAAAGGCATCTTTTGACAAAAGCCGCACAGGGATATCTTCTCCCTTGAATGATAACTTTTTACCCACCGACCGTTCCGAGGCCAGCAGACGCAACTCTTTGATCGGAAAATCACGCCGCGCCAAGACATCCAGCATTGCGCCGCCGACAGCGCCGGTGGCGCCGGCAACAGCAACATTATAACTTTTCATCGTCC
>CAYWUR010000087.1:0-7526 GCA_964460745.1 uncultured Desulfobulbia bacterium
CCGTTGAATTGTTTAAACATTTTCACGGCGTCCGGCTCAAACTAAAATGCACCGGCACCATAACCCACATGGCTATGGGCAAGCCGTTATTGACGCCCGGCGCAAAGGACCATCTTTTAACCGCCGCGACAGCGGCTTTGTCAAGGATTCCATGGCCGCTCGAGGTTGCGACCCGCACCTTGCCGACCATACCCTTTTCATTGACCAGCACCCGCAGGACAGTTGTCCCCTCATATCCCCTCTTTCTGGCCAGACCGGGATAAACCGGCAGCTGATTTTCTTTATACAGCGGCATGGCTGTTTGAATGACCGGCCGACCGCCGCCATCATGCCGCCTTGCAGCCTCGACATCCTGTCTCGGTTTGCCTGCGCCGCCGCCTGGAGCTGCCGTGACCTTGGCGTCTAAATTTTTTCCTGCCGGCAAGTCAGGCGGCACGCTGCTTTTTTCAGCCCGCCGCCGTTCCTGCCGCGGCATTTCGCCGGCCATCCGGACCTGTCTATTTTTCAAGACTTTCTTCTCTATCACACCCCGGGGTTTAATAACTACAGGAGAATGTTCCGCTCCGGCATTTAGAGCGGAATTTGCCGATATTTTCCGTTGCCGTCGAGACGCGACGCGCCGTTTGTTAACAACGCTATCCGATACGCTTATGGAACGCCGCGGCCCGGCAATAGACGGCGCCGCGGATAGATGGACCGTGATTCCCGCAGGGGTCCGGCCCGGGGTAAACTCGCCGGCCGGACGCCACCGCGGCACTGCCCGCAAAATAAAGATATGGAGCCCCAGCGTCATAAGCAGGGCCGATAACATCCGGACCTGTCTAATGTTCAACGTCGGCCTGCAGGTTGATATTTTTTACGCCGGCCTGTCTGATAGCATCCAGTACGACAAAAAGCCCCTGGTATGTCAAACGATGATCAGCGAACAGCATAACGCCCTGGTCACTATCAAGCGCGATTACCCCCCGCAACCTCTCCCGCAGTTTTGCAAGACTTACCGGCGTTTCCTCAACAAAGACGGCGCCATCGGCCTTTACCGTTACCGATAAAAGCTGCGCCCGATCAATGGAAACTGCTGACGAGGACGGCAAGGCGACCGGCAGACTGTGATGCACGGCCATGGACAGCATGGCGTAAATAAAAAAAACCAGCAGCAAAAAAACAATGTCAATAAGCGGCAGCATCTCGATCCGCGCTTTTCTGGAAGCCGGCCTGGTTATCTTCATCCACCTTTCCCGTCCGAGGCCTGCCGGTCCAGTTTCTCATAGACTATCTCCAGACTGGTGGCATATTTCTCCATGGTTTGGGCCGCCTTTTCAACACGCGCGTTAAAATAATTATAGGGAAACACCGAGAGGATGGCAATCCCCAGACCGTAGGCCGTGGTAAGTAACGCCTGGGCAATGCCGGCCGTCACCGCCCTGGGTTGTTCGATCCCTCCCGTGCCGAGCATTTCGAAGGATGATATTATGCCGAGTACGGTCCCGAAAATCCCCAGAAGCGGGGCAATGGTTATCATGGTATCCAGTACGCCCATATACCGCCGCATACGCCTGATTTCATCGGCGGCAGCCGATTCCATGGCCTTGGACATGGAGAACTCGCGATGCAGTATACCGGTTACCAGAATCCTGATAACAAAATCCCTGGAACCGGCCACCTTGTTTTTCACCAGGCCCCAATTACCTTGCCGACAGATTTCGAGAACCTCGTTTAAAAGCGTGCGATCGCCATGTATATAAATGCAGATCCAGAAAATAAGCCGCTCGATGATAACAGCCGCCACCATAATGGAGCAGGCCAGCAATGGATACATTACCGGCCCGCCGCTTTGAAATATTGCAAACATATCTTTTTAAAAGCCACCTGGAAAATTTAAAAATGCTAAAACATAAAAGACAGTCCCGCCGTAACCTCGCGCCCCGGTGAAGGGTAGAAGGTATCAGCCGGCGCCGCCCCATTATTTGGATCATTTTCAAAGCCGATGGTCTCATACTCCTCATTAAAAATATTCTTAATACCGAAAAAAGCGGTTGTCTTCATCTTTTTCCAGATAGTCTTATAATGCAAATAAAGATTTGCCACTGTATAATCGTCGAGCTTGGCGGCGCTGTTGTCGTAATCGTTGCCCAGATAGGAGCTGCCCACGTAAAGGACCTCCGGAACCAGCCGGACGGCGGATGAGAGCCCAAGGTCAAGGCCTGCCGTAAAATGGTGCTCAGGGACCAGGGTAAGCGACTTGCCGCTGAACTGCCCCGCCTCGAATTCCGCCTTGTGAAAGGCGTAACTGCCATAGGCGCTGAACCGTTCCCCGTATTTATACTGAAAATTTGCCTCAATGCCCCAGTGAAGAGTTTCATCGAGATTGATATTTCTGTTCAAGGTATTGTCCCAGACTATCTCATCCCGCAGATCAGTCCGGAAAAAAGTCAAGCCGCAATGCAGCCCGGCACGCGGCGAATATGTGCCGCCGACTTCGTAACTCCTGCCGGTTTCCGGATCCAGATTGACGTTGAAGCCGTCCATCCAGCCATAAAAAGATACCTGCTCATCAATAAAGGGGAACCGGTAAAGAGTCGCGTATCTGGCATACATTTTAACACCTGCCGCCGGCAGCCAGGTGATGCTCGCATCAAAGGCATCTTCCCGGTGCTTCTTTTCCGCGGTGCTGAAGGCGGCGCCGACAAAAGGATCACCTAATACGGCGGTTTTCCGTCCTTCATAATCAGCGCTTTCCGTCCGGTAACCAACACCTAATATCACATCATCCACCGGCAGGAACTCATCCCGGACATACCAGCCGAGAGATTCCTTTTCGACTTCCGAATCCCAGGCCTGGCGGCTGCGCTGTAGATCGAGGTATTGTTTTATTGAAACTTCTTCCTTATAAAAATCTACGCCGCCGATGATTTTATTGCCGTGCCCCGGCAGGTCACTTGCCAGCGTATACTTCGGCGTTATGCCGTATGTGTCGATTTCAATGAAATTATATTGACCGGGCGCAAACCACGACGGCATATCAGTGGTTATCTTCTTATTGCCGTAAACAAAATCAACCTCCATATCACCGGCGGTCGCAAAAGATTTCTCCAGCAGGATATTAGTATTGACATATTCGTTTTCCGCCTCGTCATCCGTGTGCGCCGGGGTGCTTGCCGCAAAGCCGAACCATGCCGGTGGAGACCAGGTCCTGGCCGGCTGAATTCCGGTTCTGTCCGCCGCCATTTCTTCCTTGGTCAAACCACCCGGCATCTCAAAATCGGTTCTATTATAAGAACCACCGGCTGATATAGCGAAACTATCCGTCACATCGTAACCGAGATTAAGCCCGCCCCCAAACGAATCAAGGGTGGATCTGTCACGCCAGCCGTCATCATGTTGATATTCGCCGTTAAGGGCATATGAAAATCCATCCGCACTACCGACAATGCCGGCCCGTTCCACATGGGCGCCATGTTCGCCGACAATAGCGGAAAAATTCGCCGCCGGCGCCGCCGTGCCTTTCTTGGTAATAATATTAACGACGCCGGCAACCGCGGCATCCCCGTAAAGCGCTGTCTGCGTGCCGCGCACCACCTCTATTTTTTCAACAAGCTGCAACGGGATCTGCAGCCAGTTGATAGCACCCATGTCGGGACGATTGAGCCGCCGCCCGTCCAGCAGAACAAGTGTTTTGCCGAAACCGTTTTCGCCGAACCCCCTTAAATCAATCTGCGCTTGCGAGGAATTACCATTATAAACCTTAAAATGAATATTGGCCTTTGATTCCAGGAGATCAACCATATTCGTCGCGCCGGAATCGATGATATCTTCATTTGTTATCACCGTAATATTAGCCGGCACCCGGCCGGTTTCCTCGCTTGTTCTGGTTGCCGTCACCACGACCTCGCCCATAATCGGCACGGCATATTCCTTATCAACAGACGCGGTTGCGTGGGTTACAGACGGTAATGCAAGTAATGTAAAGGTTACGGCGCAGACGGCAATATGCCGGAATATATGCCTTGAAAAAGTCTCTTCCATCAGCTTCATGCTTTCTCCTTTTCCTGTTTGTTTACACATCCAGGTCCGGGCAAAAAAAAATCCCCGGACCGATTATCAATCGATCCGGGGATGTCCCTTTTATCCACAAGATCCTACGACACACCTCTGGCCACGGAGGTTATGCAACATATTTCTTCCAGGCAGGTCTTCTGACTTTCCCGCCCTTATGACGGCCTTCCCACCCCGCCGCAACGGGGCAGTGGCAACACATGGTCATAAGGGTTCCTTTTTCGTTACGAAAAAGGCGGAGATCACAGCGGCGGGCCCGTCCCTGATTCACACAGGGTTCCCTTTTATGCTCGGATGAACACCTATTCTCTTTATCCTTAATAAATAACCGACTGCTGGTCAAGCAAAAGATCGTAAGAGATCACAGGGCACGAGTCGCCCTGCTCGCGGACATCTATAAACTATGCCGTCGGAAATAAAATCGTGAGCGATTCTTTGTCCCTATCCTTTTTCATTTTCATTTTCAACTCAAGCCGGCTGCCGCGAAGCCCCAAGGCAAGCAGAGTTTCGCCCTTATCTTCCTGCATATGCGCAATGGCCCGGCAAATCTCAAAAATCCCGTTCGCAATTTCTCCGGGCGGGGGCGGCAGTTCCACCTTTTCATCAGAAATAACCGTGACTTTCATGCCGCCGCCTTTCTTTTTTATCTTCAGTTTGCCCGCCTTTTCAGAAATGCTGTAAAGAATGGCCAAGGCAAGATATTTGATGGTCTCTTCTTCGATATCCCCACCAACGATCGGCGTCATGGCCGCCATCTGCGTCTTAAAGTCGGTTTCCAGATAACAGTCGCACATTTCCTGTAGTTTAAGGTGAAGATTACGGTATAATTTTTCCATTATGATCCCTCGTCCTGATTAAATTTTATTAGTAACTCACGGGGTAGTGGCCTTATTTTCGCTGACCACCGTAATTATAACTGTTTACAGGGCACCGGAGATTTTCGCGATCAGCCTGGCGAAGCGTATTGGTCATACGTGAGCCGGTCTGATCGCGGAAAGATTCGGTACCCTGAGAGCAGTTACTTTTATTAAAGGAGTCGATATGGGTAAGCCCGCCTTGCCCATTCGCTGTCATGATAATCATTTCTGAGTTTCTCATAAGCGGCCTTAAGCATCTTGGGATCATTCGTACTCTTATACAAACTCACCCCCCGCAGATATATCGCTTCCGGGGCATCATTGCTGCTCGGATAAATTGAAATCAGATTCTCCAGTTTTCGAAGAGCCTCTTCAAACATATCGGCATCAAAATATACCTTGGCCATCCCTAAACTCAGAGAGGAAATAAATTCATCCGGCTCCAGAAAACCGAGCGTTCTGTGGTGTTCCCTGCCTCCGGCGTCAAGAGTAATAATAGTGGGAGTCCATTTGACGTTAAAATCAGCGGCCAGGGGTTGGATATCAGATGCCACTCGCAACGGCACCATATTTTCGTTAATAAACGCGGCAACCTTGACATGTGGATACGTAACTGTATCCATCTGTTTGCAACCTATTCAATTGGGGTTAAAAAAATCAAGCAATACGGGACGGCTTGCAGATTCGGCTTTTCCAAGGGCTACCTCCATTTTGTCTTCCCATTTAATTTCGGTCTCCATGATTTTACCTCCTCTTCAATATTTTCGAGATTTCCTGTTCGACGACCGCGGCATCATTTTTATTGCCAAGGACGCCAACCCTTATTACCACTTCCGTGTTCTGCTCGGACTTATAGGCAAGCGCGACGATCACCGGTCGGCCATCCGCTCGTTTTGCCATAATTCTGCCGGTCATTGAATCGACTTTTTCACTCGTCGTTTCGAACTTCATATTCTGCACGGCCCGGCGGGAAGCATCCCAGCATTCAGACAGCGGGGCTTGATATACCACGGTCAAGGCCCCCCCATAATATTTGTATCCCAAAACTCCACCGGCCGCGCCGGCCCCGAGAAAAACCACGGGAACGGGAAAACACCCGGTCAGGCCAAAAGACAACAAAACAAACCATAATATTTTTTTTCTGATCATACCGTTGTAAATCTGCATATTTTGACCGACCCTCCCTGGATAGCGATAATGGACTTTTTACTCCGGCGCGAAGTCAAAATCGGTTTAGACTTCGCTTACAATGGACTTTTTGCGAGTCCATCATATATTGTTAATATCCGCATGGCAATGGGAACATAGAATTTCTACCGGCATGCCGCAGAGATCGGGTTAAAAGACCATTTTATAGACAGGCACTATCGCGTCCGCTGATAAGTACCGACCAATTCCGCCTGCTCAAGCACATGCCCCTGCATGGCCTTTTCAAGCTTCGCCTTCGAGGGTTTGGCCAGATCCGGCAGGACCACATCGAGAGCATACAGTTTAAAAAAGTAACGATGCCGACCGATTGGCGGACAGGGACCGCCGAAGCCGGTCCGATGCCAGTCATTGAGCCCCTCTTTCGTGTCGGCGGGTAAATCCCGGCTTGCCACGCCTTCGGCCAGGCCGACGGCGTCGGGAGGCATATTGTATAGTACCCAGTGAACCCAGACCATACGGGGGGCGGCCGGATCAGGCGCATCCGGGTCATCCATGATCAGGGCGAGACTTCTGGCATCGGCCGGCGTCCCCATCCAGGCAAGCGGCGGCGAAACATCCCGGCCGTCACAGGTGTAAAGGTCCGGGATTGAACCATTCTGCACAAATACGGTCGAGAAAATTTTCATCGTCATTCTCCGCCCTCCGTTCCGGTCGCTTTTTGTTGTCGATGGGGCAGCCCGTGGAGCGGCCCCCCATGTCTGTAGAACAAATATGGCACTGATCATTAAGACAAACGCACCGGGCAGACGGCGCGGCAGAAAAATCGACATAACGGCAACCTCTCTGAAAACCAGCTTGTGCTGAAAGATCTGTTCAAGTATTTTATCGTATGAGATAAATATAACAACGAGCGCCGCGGATATCCGGCAAAAAAACTATTTTTGGACAGATACCGGAGAAATCATGAATAACGACGAATTCACACGCGCCGGCTTTTTTTTCGGCATATTTGCCGTAACCGCTCTCTGGGAAATAATTTTTCCACGACGACTAATGACTGTCCCAAAAGCTGCACGATGGTTCAACAACCTGGGCATCATCCTGCTTGACAACGCGCTGCTCCGGCTGCTCATGCCGGCGGCAGCCATCGGAGTCGCGGCGGCGGCCCAGCGGCAGGGATGGGGGCTGTTCAACCTTTTCCACCTGTCAATGCCATTGACAATTATGCTGGGGGTGCTGGCCCTGGATCTGGTCGTTTATCTGCAGCATCTCATGTTTCACGCCGTACCCCTTCTCTGGCGGCTGCATATGATACACCACGCCGACCTGGATATCGACCTTACCACCGGGCTACGCTTTCACCCTTTTGAGATCCTCCTTTCAATGGGGATCAAAATGGCGGCGATTGCAGTTCTCGGCCCGCCGGCAGAGGCGGTACTCGCCTTTGAGGTAATCCTCAACGGCGCC
>CAYWUR010000088.1:0-7430 GCA_964460745.1 uncultured Desulfobulbia bacterium
CGGGGTAATCCCGAAAATCTTGCCGCATTTGTATTTAATATTGAATTTCAGATAGCTGCAAATGCCAAGGCAACCAGACAGCCATGAAGACAAAATTGCGGGGCCTTCAGAGAAAATTCATAAAAGAGTTCAAGTACGCGCTCTATGTAGTAAAAAACGACCCACAGGTTTTGACCAGGATCAGAACCCTCGCTCTGGCTTATATGGTGATTGCAACGGTAATTTACGGGACGTATAACATCCTTGTCTCACCCGGTGAAAAAAAACAAAATAAGGCCCAGAAGGCGTACAAGGAACTGGAAAACACAAATCCGATTTCGGCAAGCACCCTGCTTACCGAGGCTCTTATCAAACTGAAAAAAGAAGATGAGGCCCTGCGTAAAAAAATTTCGCTTCGTCAATTTCAGCAAAATTTAAAGCGGGAAGAGGCCCGGTCCTTTGGCGGTGAACAGCAATTTGCCAAGACAGTTCTAGCCTTGTCCCCCGGCGCCCCGAAGTTGCTCAAACACGGTCAGGGGTCCATGACTTCTCTACCTCCGGAGAAAGGAGACGGCTACACAATTTACAGAGTGACCATAGAGGGGGAAAACAACTACAATACCTTAATCAACTACCTTCAATTTTTGGAAAATCGACCGGAAATCGGCGAATTGGACAAGATGGAAATTGATAATCTCCATAGAGATCAGCCCGGCGAAACTCCTCTCCTGAAATATTCCATCAGGGTCGGAAGAATAGCAATAGATGATGGGTAATACGCCATGCTTAAATCTTTTTTTATATCACTTCTGGCCGCTGCCGGACTGGCTATAATTTTTTACGGTCAGGCCCGGGGGGGGCAGTTTGAGTTGCTGACCCTGGATCCCGGCATGTTAACAACAGATAAAGGGGCGTCGTCCGTCGGCGAGACACGAGACCCTTTCAGCTGGCCTGCCGAAATTGTAGCTAAATTACATCCAGCCGGCGGTTCCCTTGGGAAGGACATGCTCTCAAAGTTTATTTTGCAGGGAATTATCTGGGATGAGGAGGAGCCATTGGCCATCATCAATAATAAAATCCTGATGACAGGCGATCGGATCATGGATATAACCCTTGCCATGATCGAAAAGGACCAGGTTGTCCTCACCTACAAAGATTACCGTAAGGAGTTGAGTCTCACTCGTAAATACTATGAGTTGCCGGACGCATCGCAACCATAATGATTTGGAGAAAAAATGTCTGATATCCCAAACATCTTAAGACGTTTTCGGCTTTTCAGCATTGTGGCGCTGGTTGTCTTGTCCGTCTGTGCAGTTCTGCCCCGGCAACTGACGGTTCCAGAGCTTTATGCGGCGGAATCGGCGAACGCCTCGGCGACAATACTCTCTTCTCTCAAGGGTAAAAATATTGTCTTTCGCGGCAAGGATCTTTCGGTAGCGACCCTTTTGGAAAGTATAGGCCGAAAGGCCGGTATTAACATAATCGTGGACGACTCTATTACGGACACCATTAATATTTCCACAGACTCTATGTCACTCTATGATCTGTTTATGATAACCATTGAGAGTAAAAAGCTATCTTATACCGAAAAAAACAACCTTTTATACATTTCCAAGGCAGGCGACAATATCAAACCCCCTGAAATAATAACTGCCAAACTCTGCCCCCGGTACGGGAATGCCTCTGAATATCATGATATGTTATCGCCATTGCTGGGCGAAGGCGGCGCCTTGACGGTCTCGGACAGAACCAACTGCCTTGTTGTTCAGGACCAGGAACGCAATATTAAAAAAATCAGAGATACCCTTGCGGAACTTGACCTGCCCCGTCCCCAGGTTCACATTAAGGCGAGTATTGTCTCTGTAGGTAAAGAGGCCAAAAAACAGTTGGGAATCAAGTGGTCAACCAAGGCAGACCTGGATAATACGGCCCTTGGTGAGCAGAGTTTTCCGGTACGGATTTCAGCCGATAATCTGGCCCAGGAAACGGGCAACCTTATGTTCGGTATCATGTACGATAATCTTCATCTTGATATTGATCTTCAAGCCCTTCAGGAAAATAACCTGCTCCGTATCCTCTCTTCACCGCAAATTCTCGTTCTTGACGGCAAGGAGGCCCAGATCAAGCAGGGCAAGGAGGTCCCCTTTGTCTCTCAGTCTCAATACAGCTTAAACACCGATTTCCGGGAGGCCAATCTCAGCCTTAAAGTTACACCCAGGGTCAGAAAAAACATGGTGGCTCTTGATATCGTTGTTAATAACGATAGTGTTGATGAAAGTACCTCCAGCGGGGAGCCTCTTATTAACAAGCAGGAAATATCCACCAAACTGCTTCTTAAAACAGGGGTCACCGTGGTCATCGGCGGTATTATCATGAATACAAAAGACAACTCCAGAGGGGGGGTACCGATCCTCAAGGACTTACCGATACTCGGCAATATTTTTCAAAGCCGTAGTGACTTGGATAGTCGCCAGGAGTTGATGGTTTTTTTGACTCCGACAATTATAAACATGGGAAATAATGAGATTGTTAATTCCAGCGAAGCCGAGACAAAGTCTCTGCGGGAAGAAACCGCCAGAAGACTCATCTCCGGAGGAGCATCGGTTGATGAGGGCCTTATGGACGGTAGCAATTGACCACCCAAAATGGATTACCTTGCCTTTTTTAAATTCAATGACCCGCCATTCCGGCTGACGCCGGACAGAGATTTTTTTTTCCGCTCAACAAATCATAACTCTGTTGAAAAGGTCGTTCAGTTCGGTATAGAAGAAGGAGAAGGTTTTATCATTGTTGTGGGAGAGGTCGGTACCGGCAAAACAATGGTCCTCCGGTGGGTGGCGGCCCACCTTTCGGAAAAATATGAGACAGCCGTTATTCTCTCTCCCCAACTTTCTCCTAGAGAGCTGGTGCAGGCCATATTAAGAGATATCGGTCAATACCGGACAATTGACGAAGAGGCGGGCCTCGATGTCCTGCTCCATACCCTGAATAATCATTTATATAACCTGTCCAGGGATGGCCGCAGGTTGATAATTATTATAGATGAGGCCCATGACCTTACCGATGAAAGCATTGAGCAGTTAAGGCTTTTATCAAATTTTGAATCAGATAAACATAAATGGCTGCAGATCATTCTATTTGGCCAGCCCGAGTTGCGGCAAAAAATGGAACAGACCAAACTCAGACAGCTTCTACAGAGGGTAACGATTATGGAAACTCTTGTCCCCCTGTCCCGTCACGAGATGAGGCAATACATACATTTTCGTCTGGCCAGGGCCGGGCGCGGTGACCTCCGTCTACCTAAAAGATCCATCAATGCCGCCTGGAACTACTCCAGAGGAGTGCCGAGACTTATAAATAAATTGATGAGCCGCTCTCTGTTGGTGGCGTCTGCTGATTTGAGTGAAAATGTTAGCGTAAAACATATCCGCACCGCGGCGGAATCTCTGGAAATGCGCCGGCCGTTTATTGCCTTGCCTTGGCCGTTTAGAAGGACCTTTACGCCATGAGTCCCTCGCCGCCCCCGCGTAAACGATTTGGCGACATCCTTGTTGATGCCGGTCTCATTACCCCGACCCAGGTCAAGGAGGCCCTTGACTACGGCAAGGAACACGACATCAAACTCGGCCAAAGCCTGCGTGATCTGGGCTTTGTTGACGATCTCTCCATAGCCCAAAGCATTGCCAAACAACTGTCCCTGCCCTTTATTGATTTCGACAAGGTCGTTATTGATCCGAAGATAGTCGCCCTTGTGCCGGAAATTATTGCCAGAAAGCATAAACTTATTGCCTTGGGAAAACGCCAGGAAGAGTTGTTGGTCGCCTTTGCCGATCCTCTGAATATTTTTGCCATTGACGAGGTCACCAAGGCCGTAGCCGGGAAAATTGTCCCTTGTGTGGCGGCTGAATCACGTATAGTCGAGGCCATTGACAAGAGCTACCATTCTAAACAGGAGATAACTGAAAAAACTGAAGGAACAGGCGGAGCCGACGATTCGCAGGCGGTCGATCTGGTCAACAATATCATTCTCCAGGCGGTCAACGAGGGGAGCAGCGATATCCACATTGAACCGGCCGGGAAAAACGTTCGCATTCGTTTTCGTGTTGACGGGCTGCTTCGTGTTGCCAAGGAGATCCCGATAGATCTGCACCCCAGTATTGTCTCGAGATTAAAAATTATCTCCCAGCTGGATATTGGAGAACGCCGTAAGCCCCAGGACGGCCGTTTTGAGATTCCGATCGGCGGTAAGAGCTATGATGTCCGGGTTTCAACACTGCCACTTAACGATGGAGAGAAGATTGTCATGCGTCTTCTTGATAAATCCAAGATAAAAATAGATCTCCAGGATCTTGGCTTTGAGCCGCAGCATCTCCAGACATTTGATGCCCATCTTCATAGTCCCCACGAGATAATTTTGGTTACCGGGCCAACCGGCAGCGGCAAAACCACCACCCTTTATGGGGCCTTGAATCGGATTAATTCCGTTGAAAAAAATATTATAACAGTAGAAGATCCGGTAGAGTATGAACTGCTTGGCGTCAATCAGGTTCAGGTCAACCCCAAGGCGAACCTCACCTTCGCCTCTGCCCTGCGTTCCATTCTGCGTCAGGACCCTGACGTGGTGATGATTGGCGAGATACGAGACGTTGAAACCGCGGAAATTGCCATCCAGGCGGCTCTGACCGGTCACCTTGTCCTGTCTACCCTGCACACCAACGACTCCACCGGCGCTATAACCCGCCTCATTGAAATGGGCATTGCGCCGTTTTTGATCTCATCGGCCTTGGGGTTGGTTCTTGCCCAGCGCCTGCTGCGGTTGCTTTGTCCTCATTGCAAGACGGAATTCTCACCATCTAAGGCCCTGCGTAGTGATTTGGGATTGCCGGAAGACCCTGCCCTGAAACTTTTCAGGCCAAATGGCTGTGAGCGCTGCGGCCACATAGGACAGAAAGGCCGGCTGGCCATATATGAGGTGCTTGCTATGTCCAGGGAAATTGAGCTTCTTATTATGGGTAAGGCTTCAAGCCATGAAATATACCGGCAGGCCCTTAAAGAGGGGTTGGTTTCCCTGCGCCAGGCGGGCATTCGGAAAATGCTGGCAGGAGTGACCTCTCCGGATGAGGTTATGCGCGTCTCCATGGACAATAAGGAACAAGGGCGGTAGGCGCGGGCGGCAGGGTATAGTCGGTGAAAAAACTAGGTTTTCTCCATGCTTACATTTAGTTACGAGGCCATAAACAATGAAGGACGGGTGGTTACCGGCGCCCGCCAGGCGGAGATTGCCCGCGATGTTGAGACCTGGCTGACGCAAAACGGCCTGAGTCCTGTCAATATCCAGGTTGTTCAGGCTGCCGAGAAGGGCGGTTTACAACAGCCCGGTTTTCTCGAGAGGCTGTCCGGGGTTAAAATTGAAGACCGGATTCTTCTATGCCGCCAGATTTCCACCATGCTCGGTGCGGGAGTTGCCATACTCAAGGCCTTGAAGATCATGGCCAGCCAGACAACCAATCCGGTTCTGAAAAATATACTTATTCAGGTTGCCGAAGATATTGAAAGCGGTCAGAATCTGAGTGCGGCATTCAGTCAATACAAAGAATTTGATATTCTTTTTCAGAATATCCTGCTTATCGGTGAAGAAACCGGCACCCTTGAAACATCCTTTCAGTACCTTGCCAGGGTCTTTGAAAATGAAAAGGACGTCAAAGAGAAGATAAAAGCGGCTACCAGATACCCGAAAATCGTCATTGTCAGTATATTGGGCGCTGTTTTTTTTCTGATGGTGTTTGTCCTGCCGAAATTCGTGGACATGTTTTCAAAGGCAAATGTTGAACTGCCGCTGCCCACCAGAATTCTTATGGGCACCAGCAAATTTGTCAGCAGCAATTTCATAATGATAACCATCGTGCTGGCAGGCATTATCTTCGGGTATAAGCAGATGATGCAGATCAAAAAAATTGCCCGCGTCAGAGACTCGCTGCTCCTCAAAATGCCGATTTTTGGTCCCCTTTCCGTTAAGGTCTACATGTCCAGATTCTGCCGGGTCTTCGCGGTCCTCGCAAAAAGCGGTATAGACATTATTAAAACTCTGCGTTTGGGGGCCAGCAGTGTGGAAAATCTGGTGCTTATTGAAATGATAGAAGATGTGACGGTCGAGGTGGAAAAAGGCAATGATTTGTACCAAGCCATGTCACGGCACGCCCTGTTCCCCGCCATGGTGGTCCAGATGGTTTCCATTGGCGAAGAATCGGGCACGCTCGATGTCATGATGGACAAGGTTGCCGACTACTACGAGGTAGAAACCGGCTACAATATCAAAGGACTGTCAACCATGATAGAACCAATCCTGCTCCTTGTCATGGGACTGATAGTCAGTGTCCTGGCCCTGGCTATTTATATGCCTATGTGGAATATGATGAACGTCATGCATTGATGGCGTCGTAAAAAGTCCGAAATTCTTACTTAGCTATCCCGTTACTTTTTACGAGTCCATCATGCATTAACGCCTACCAGTTTTTGGCAAGATGGGCCTTGGTGGTGGTTGTTTCAGCGGTCACGGTTATGGTGTAGGCGGTACTATTGATGGTAGCGGTAATCGTGCTGCCGCTTGCACTCCAACCTTCAGGAGTTTCATCCATCGCGGCCAGCAGGGTGGCGCCATCGGTGATCTTGGTGCCGTTGTTAATGACGTTGTTGGAGAAATTTATCGCCGCGGCGGACTGAGCTGCGCCATAAACACCATCAGCCTGGGCCTCGGCCGCAGCGGTTTTCATGTTCTGATATTTAGGCACGGCGACTACCGCCAGAATTCCAAGGATGACTATCACCATCACCAATTCAATGAGAGTAAAACCTTTTTGTCCCGAGGAAGTCGATCTGTGTTGAACTGCTTTTCTCATTAACATCTGTTGCCTCCTGAATAAATTCATAAAAGCCGTATTTGCACCTGCGATCGATTATAAACAACGGGGGACGCAGGTTTCAACATAATTAATGCTCTGTGAGCATTTATGTTTAATGGGCTCGTAAAGGTCGCTCTGAAACAAAGCGCCGAGGCGATCGGCCATGAGTCTCTTCCTCGGTGTGTGCCACAAAGTGGCACGATGGTTCCCAACCATAATAGACAAACAGGAAAAAGAAAAGCAATTTTGTGGTGGCGGAAAACAGATGTTGCATTGTCCGCGGCTGATGGTTATCTGTTTTCAGGCACACCAAGTTTTTTCAGAATAATCCCCAGGGGACACACCTTGGTAAATCCATATTGAAAAAGATTTGCGCCGACAAAGGCGGTGAAAAAAAACCAGTAGGGGTGTATCCATATCCCGAGAGCCAGGCTGCCGAGAATAAATATCCCGGCAAATACATGAATTAAATCGTTTACCACCATAATTAGACCTCCTTTTGTAACTATTCAGCAAAGGCAACAAATTACCCTAAACTCGTAACCGTAACTT
>CAYWUR010000089.1:0-7322 GCA_964460745.1 uncultured Desulfobulbia bacterium
GGCGTCCTCTTTTCGTATATTTTTTACTTGTCCTTTTATCGTAAAATTCGGTATCTTGAATTTCATCCGGGTCCGCGTGCGTTTGGAAGTGCGGCAGATTATCTTACTTTTTTTAAAAATTTGAGAATAACGGTGACCTCCCTATGGATTGGCGTAATAAGAAAATATTAATTACCGGCGGCACCGGCTCTTTCGGCCGACAATTCTGTCACCATTTGCTGGGGAGATGCCACCCAAAGGTTATTCGCGTCTATTCCCGCGATGAACTCAAACAACACGAGATGCGGCAGGAGTTTGGCGACCGAAGAAAGGACCTGCGCTTCTTTATAGGTGACGTCCGGGACGTTAACCGGCTCAAACGGGCCATGGAAGGGGTGGATTTTGTCGTCCATGCCGCTGCGTTAAAACAGGTGCCGTCCTGCGAGTATAACCCGTTTGAGGCGGTAAAGACCAATATCCACGGAGCCCAGAATATTATCAACGCGGCCATAGACTGCCAGGTGAAAAAAATCATTGCCTTAAGCACGGACAAGGCGGTTAATCCCGTTAATCTGTATGGGGCAACCAAGCTCTGCTCCGATAAGATTTTTATCCAGGGCAACGCCTACTCGGGTGAGCGGGATATCCGTTTTTCGTGTGTGCGTTACGGTAATGTCATCGGCAGCCGCGGCAGTGTGGTTCCTGTCTTTTTAAAACAAAAAAAAGAAGGGGTTCTGACGGTTACCGACCGGCGGATGACCAGATTCTGGATTACGCTTGAGCAGGCGGTGGATACGGTTGTCGGGGCGCTGTCAATGATGCAGGGCGGGGAGATATTTATTCCGAAGATTCCCAGCATGCGGGTTGTTGATCTTGCCCGCGCTATTGCTCCGGACGCGGAGATTAAAGAGGTCGGCATCCGGCCGGGTGAGAAGCTGCATGAGATATTGATGACCGAGGATGACAGTCGGAACGCGGTCGAAACAGACGGCATGTATATTATAAGATCCGGTTATATATGGTGGAAGGAATCTGATCTCAGCGCCTTGAAAAGTGTGCCGGACGGCTTTATCTATGCCAGCGACACCAATGAACAATGGCTGGGCGCCGAGCAGCTGAGCGCCTTGCTTCGCAAGGGTTATAAGACGGGGCGGCGCGTTAATGATTGATGTTATTCCCTACGGCCGTCATAGTATTGACGAAACGGATATCGCCGCGGTGGTTCGGACGCTGCGGTCGGATTGGCTGACCACCGGACCGGAGGTTGATGCGTTTGAGACCGCCCTGGCCGGGGAGTCAGGCGGCGGCTATGTGACGGCGGTGAGCAGCGGTACCGCCGCTCTGCACGCCGTTATGCATGCCGGCGGAATCGGCCCCGGCGATGAGGTTATTGTCCCGGCCATGACCTTCGCGGCTACGGCCAACAGCGCGGTATACATGGGCGCCAGGCCCGTGTTCGCCGACGTCTGCGCCGATACTCTGTTGCTGGATCCATCGGTGGTAGAGGAGAAGATCACCCCGCAAACCCGAGCCGTTATCGCGGTTGATTACGCGGGTCAGCCCTGTGACTATGATGCCTTGCGCGATATTGCCGACCGCCATGATTTACAACTGATTGCCGATGCCTGTCACGCTTTGGGCGCCGAATATAAGGGGCGAAAGGTGGGAACTCTGGCGGATTTTACCACCTTCAGTTTCCATCCGGTCAAGCATGTCACCACAGGGGAGGGCGGTGCGGTGGTAACCGCGAATCGGCAGGGCGCGGCAAAAATACGCGCGTTTCGTAACCACGGCATTAACGCCGACCACCGGCAGCGTCATGAACGGCAGACCTGGTTTTACGAGATGGAGGAACTGGGGTTCAATTATCGTATTTCCGATATTCAGTGCGCCCTCGGACGATCTCAGCTGACAAAACTTCAGGATTGGCTGGCCCGGCGGCGGCGGATTGCCCGGCTTTACGACACCGCCTTTGCCGGTGTACCAGCAATAAAGCCTCTGCGGCGGCGGTCGGATGTATTGCACGCCTATCATCTGTATGTGGTGAACTGGCGGCTTGAGCAGTTGACCGTCGGCCGGGAGGAGATTTTCCGCTTTATGCGCCGGGCCGGAATCGGGGTCAATGTCCATTATATCCCTGTCCATCTGCATCCCTTCTATCAAAAACGCTTCGGCTGCGGACCGGGGGACTGTCCCGTGGCCGAGCGGGCCTACGAACGGATAGTGAGCTTACCCATATTCCCCGGTCTGACGGATGACGAAGTCGCGCGGGTCATCGATGTTGCTTGTCGGGCGGTGGAGAAATATGGCCGAAGGAAAGATTAATTAGCATGAATTACTATTTAATCTTTCATCACAATCTGGCGTTTTCTTCCATTCCGGAAGGGCATTATCGTTATTTGATCGACAATGTTTATGCAAAGCTTCTTGATATTGTTGAAGCGGGCTACCCGTTAGGCCTTGAATTTACGGGCGAAACCCTTGAACTCCTCCACCGTCTGCGACCGCAATATCTGGAAAGGCTGCAATCCCTCTGCCGCCGAGGCCTCTGTGAGGTTCTCTGCTCAAGTTATTCTCAAGCGATTTTTCCGCTCATACCCGTCCCGGTCAACCGTTGGAATATGGCCTTTGGCCATGATGTCTGCAAAATGTTTTTCGGGCGGATATCGCGTCTTGCCTACCTGAATGAGCAGGTATATTCCGAGAGCATGCCCGTCCTGTATAAAGAGATCGGCATCCGGGCCCTTGTTTTTGACTGGATGAGCGCCGGCAAGGGAAATAGTTGGCCGCCGGCTTATCGCTACCAGGTGGTGCGTCACGCGCCTTCCGGCATGCTCTTTCTCTGGAGTGACAGCATTGCTTTTCAGAAATTTCAAAGGGCGGTATGGGACAAGATAGACGGCGATGACTGGCTGAAGTTCGTGGCCTCGCATCAGGAATTAAGTGGTGAGTTATCGGCCGGTCCCGGCGGTTTCTGCCTTTATGCCTCCGACGCCGAGGTCTTTGATTATCAGCCGGGATGTCTTACTCCCTGCAGCAGCCGGCAGGGGCATCTCATCCGCATGCGTCAATTGCTGGCCGCCCTTGTGGAAACCGGTGGCAGGATAGTTCCGCCAAGTGCCGTCCTTGACCGGCAACAATATAAAATTCCAACGGTGGACAGGGTTGCGACTGCGTCTTATCCGGTGCGAACCAAGAAGCAGGATAAGTATAATGTAACCCGCTGGGCCGTGACCGGCCGTGAAACAGCGAAGATGAACACCCTGTGTCATCAGCTGCTGGCGTTCATACAACATATCGAGGCCGAAAAAGGCGATGCCGACGGGGTAATTCAACTGAAAAAAGAGCTTGTTTCTCTGTGGGGGAGTGATTTTCGTACCCAGACAACCGATGAGAAATATGAGGCCTTTCGAAACAGGATGGGGGCTGCTTTGTCTAGCGCGCGTCTGTTGATTGGGAGCAATAAAAAGCAAAACAGCCGGTTAGGCGGAACGAATTCCAGGGTAAATAGTGAAAATGAGCATTGGCAGACGCTCAAGGATGGACGAGGAGGAGAATCAGGAACTGTCAAGGTTCAGGGGCGCCGGGTGAGGGTGTCGGGCAAAGATATTGTTTTAACCTTGCTGCGGGACAAGGGGCTGGCTGTGGAATCATCAGGGTTTTCCGCCGTTGATTTTACAGAGATTGTCGGCACGATTCCGCATGGCCATTTTGCCGATATTTCTCTGGGATCGGATTTTTACTCCGGCCACCTGGTTTTGATTACCCAGGAGGGACGGCAGCATACCGACCTCTCCTGCCCGGTCGATACTCTGGAATTTTGTGAAACGGACCGCGGCCTGGGGCTGCGCAATAAAAGGCCCATGGAGCTGCCGGGACTTTCCATCTTGAAAACCTTCCGGCTTGAGGGGCGGCGGCTTTCTCTTACATATGATCTGTACGCCAGCGATTTACGGCCCGCTTCATTACGTTTGGGCATATGGACATTACGCCCCTGGTTTTTTGACCGTACGAGTCTTTACTATCAATGCCACCAGGGCGGGGCCTCGCCTGAACGTCATCCGTTGGATTCCCGCGGTGTGCAACAGGACATGCCGGTAAATCCGGTGGTTACGGCCCGTCATTGTCTGGGCAATACCTCCGGCGTTTTACGTTTAGGCGACGCCAAAAAATATATCGAGATTTCAACCCTTGCCGCCGAATTGTACAGCGTGCCGCTGTTGCATCACGAATTATGCCGGGCCTGGGACCAATCCGAGAGCTTTTTTACACGGGTCTATTATTCAATCTGTGAACGTGATGATGTCGCCAATGTGTTTTGGAAGGGGCATCTGCGGATCAGCTTTGTTATAACCGCCGGCAAGACGGCAACAAGATGATGCCGGTTGGGAATTTTTTCATGAAGCGCTTACATTCCGAGGTGTTGTTAACTTCGGGTGTGTGATTTATAGAGCGCATACGTTTATCCGTTGTTTTGCCGTAAGCGACAGCGGCGCAATCAAGAAACCGTTATAATTTTAATATCCCGCACCGCCTGTTCAGCGTTTAGCGCCGCCTCTTTTCTATCTTGCCCCGTGGTTATAACCATGCCGCCGCGTGCCGGGTGGCTGTCAACCGGGCCGATTATATCTCCCCTCTTAACCCTTACATCGCATAAAGCGACATGGTCCCGCCTTTTTACTTCATCGACTCCTGATATGTCTTTCACCCTGCCGGGCTCAGGGAAGAGGTAGCGTTGACATACATGGCGTTGAAAGCGGGGTTCTAATTCTTTTGGCTCAATATGCTCGCCAATGGCCTGGCGAATAGCCAGACCGATAAAATCCACCCCCGTATTTAAAGGAATTTCGTGTGTGCAGAAACAGCCGCCGGAAAGCCGGGCCGCAAGTTCGATGACATAGGGGGCCCCTTCATGGATCACGATATCACCTTTTACAACCCCGTTTGCTATACCCATGGCCGTCGCCGCCAGTCCAACCGTCTTTTTTATGCGGTCTTGCATATCGTGGTCCAGACAGCTTGGCAGGTCGCCGCCGTTTTCAATGATATATGGGGAGAAGCGGTCAAGGAATTCATAGTTTCGATCTGAAAAACCCGGGGTATGGCAGACGTCGTTTATAACCAGAGACTCAGTTGATGCCTGGGGGCCATTGAGGAATTTTTCCGCCAGCACCCGGCCACTGGGGGAGAATGACAGGGCACGCTCAAAGGCCCGGGAGAGGTTATTATCGGCGGTCAAGCGCATGACGCCGCGGGCGCCGCGGCTGTCAGTCGGTTTGATGACCAGCGGCCAGCCCCATTTTTCAGCGGCCGTCCGGATGTCGTCTGCCGAGCGTACCTCTTCGAAAGGCGGTGTTGGCACACCATCCTGGACAAAGCGTTCTTTCATCAGGATCTTGTCGGCGGCCAGCCGGGCGCTTTTCAGGGAGATGCCCGGCAGCGCCAATGCCGTGGCCACGGTGGCCACCGTAACCGGCACGTCGGTAGCCAGACACAAGACGCCGCAAATCTGAGTCTCGGCGTCAAGGGCGTGTACGGCGGCAAGAGTGGCGTCCGGATCGTAGGTGTCGGCAGTCAAGACAAAGTCGGCCAATTTCATGCAGGGGGCCATGGGGTCCCTGTCGCTTACCGCCACCCGCAGCCCCATCTCACGGGCGCGGACTACGCCGGGAACGGTCTCCAGCGCGCCGCCGACAAAGAGGATTGTTTTGGGCGCGGCACTATAGGCGGATTTGGCGGCGGGCGGCATCATCGCAGGTCGCTTCTGGCAATCGGCGTGTCTGCCGGAATATCCGTGCCGACCTTTCGGCCGATGACCTGCCGGTATTCAAGGCCGGAAAAATAGCGGCTTGGATCTTTGAGCGGTTGTTTGCAGGTGAGCATTGCCTCGGTCAGGACATCGCCTTTGCTGACCGGCAGCGTAGTGCAGACCGCCACATGATAGTTGTATTTGGCTGTGGTTTCTTCCGGCAACAGGCCGGTATTTATCCCCCGGCCGTTCTGCAGCCGCTTGACGCGGCGCGCCATTTCGGCAAACTCCGCGGGCGTGAGGCTGATTGAGTGATCTAATCCGACCATGGCCCGGTCTAAAGTGAAGTGCCGTTCGATCATGGCGGCGCCGATGACGGCCGCGCCCACGGAGAAATCGATGCCTGCCTCGTGGCTGCTGAAGCCGATGGGCACCTGGTATCTTTTTTTCAGATACGGGATGGTGTCGAGCCGGATAAGGTGGTCCGGGGTGGGATAGGCGCTGACGCAGTGAAGGATCACCAGAGGATTGTCCTTGAGTATTGCAAAGGCCTGGTCCCGTTCTTCTTCAGTGGCGCCGCCGAAGCTGCAAACGACTGGCAGGCCGCTGGCGGCGACACGTTCCAGAAGCCGGCCATGAGTCAGGGAATGGCTGGCTATTTTAACAATAGAGATGCCGACCTGCTGGAGAAATTCAAAACTGGGAATATCAAAGGCCGAGGCAAAAAAAATCAGGCCCAATGACTCGGCAAAACAGCGGAGTTCTTTATATTCATCCAGCGACAACTCAAGCCGGTCACGGACCTGGCGTTGAGTACGGCCAAGAGCAGGGCATTTTTCAAAGGATTCATCCAGGAAGGCATTGGTTGCCAGATCGGCTGGTGAACGTTTCTGGAACTTCACGAATGATGCGCCGGACAACGCCGCTTTGCGAATCATGGCCTTGGCCAGTTCCACGCTGCCGTTGTGGTTGAGGCCGATCTCGGCGATAAGATGCGGCGGCAGGCTGTCTCCTATCTCTATCTCGCCGAAGCTGGTGGCAAAGGTCGTTCGAATGGTCATTTCCCCCTCCCGGAATTTTTTGATCGATTTGTAAGCCATTGCCGGGCCTGTTGCCAAATAGCGGCCGGTGGCGGTGGGTTGGGCGTTTGTTCCTTTCCCGGTTCAATGGCGATCAGGGTACACCATGCCGGTATAAAAGGCATGTCCGGCACGGGCTGGCCGCCGGTCGTCTCATAAATACCGTTTCGCAGGATATAGTAGCGCAGATTGGGAACCGGCATCATGCTCCATGCCGCAAGTCCCATAAGCGCGTTGCCGTCGCCGTCAATGACAACGACTTCCAGGTCGCAACAGGCCCGGGCCAGACCGATGCCGACAGACAGGGCCTCACCCATGGCGTGGAGGAGATAGAAGCAGTTGTCAAGCGGCATAAAGTGGGCGGTTTCCCTGGATGTCAGGCCGTTGCACAGGACAAAAAAGGCCCCGTGGTGGGAATCAATGATCTGTTTAATAGCTGTTAATCTATTCATCGTAACTTACAGGGGTATGATCCTCATAACCGTACCTGCTCCCAGGGTGCCGGAGATTTTCGC
>CAYWUR010000090.1:0-7275 GCA_964460745.1 uncultured Desulfobulbia bacterium
GTAGGAACACGCCCGTACCAGGCCTTTTGAAAAGGTTACCGTCAATACATCATATTTTTCGGAACCCAGTTTGTCGCCTATATACGGCGTCCGGCGTAAGAGGCTTTTATTAACCTGGTAGTAGAGCCATTCTTCGTCCCCACCGGGCAAGACACGTCGTTCCGCCGGATCACCAAGCATGGCCACGGTTTGTTCCCTGGTGGTTTTTGCCGGCAGGAGCAGACATGCGTCAGAGGCAAAATGCCGGACCGGTTCATGATGAAAGCAGCCGGCCAGGGTCAGAGAGATGATAAGCGCCGCGGCAAGCCGCCTCAGGTTGTTTTTACTGTTCATGAGGATAAAAATTCTCCCAAAAAAATATGTTAAGGGGTTGTGTCATCCGGCGCCGCCAGGTCGGCAAACTTCTGATCTATCAGGGCCTTGACCGCATAGGAGGCCACCTTGACATAATAAGGTGAATTTGAGGCCTTGACCGTGTATTGGCTGCTTTCCTTGTCTTCCTTGCCTATCTTGAGAGTAATGGTGTCATGCCCGCCGGTCGTATCTTCAGCGGCGTTTTTCCCCTTGACGGTTTTTGTGAGGGTAAGCATGGCGCTTGGCGCGGCAAGGCCGTATTCTTTTTTATCCTCCCGGCCAAGATAATCGGTCAGGGGAATACGGCAAATCCGCCGGAGAAAATCGTTTACCCGCGAGTCATCCGCCTGCTGTTCACGGGCGCCGTCTTTGTCCGCCTTTACAGTCAGCCGCCAGTGGTTCTGGTCGTTTTTCTGCAAGTTGAAGACGCCGTGCGCGTTGTTGATCTCCACCTTCACCAGTTCTTCGGGCGGGATGTTTATATATAGACCGGGCCACCATGCGTTGTTTTCAACCGGCGCTTCCCATACCGAGAATCCTTTTACCAGATATACTTCATTTTTGCCGGCCAGTCGAACATGAATGGTTTTATAGCTGGGAGATGTTCCCAAATAAATTGTTTGTGGGGGGGCGTTGTCAATTGTCGCTTCAATCATGCGGTTATAGTCGTCCTTTGCAACTTTAAGTCGCCCGTGACTCGCTTTGGTTCTGGTAACCAGCCGCGTTGACTGTAGGGAAGTGATTTTTTTAAGCAGGGATTCCAGCTTTTCCCGGTCAACCGGATAATTTTTGTCGGATGTTATGGTCCAGCCTTTATCACCTTTTTCCAGGGTAATGGATTTTTTCGTTTCGTCGCTGATCTGCAAACCTGTAATTCGGTCCGGGGTGATGCCGCTTAAAAAATGGACAACCGGCGTTTTAGCCTGATTGACCGGTTTATATACATAGGCGATAATCCCTGCCTGGATAATCAACAGCAAAGCCAACAAGATATTTTTTTTGTTCATGGAAGTTCCTCTAAAAGCTTAAAAACGGTTTTTCTCTTTGTCGCCGGCGGAGGCCGTAAATGCCGATCAGTGTCAGGGCGAGCAGGGCAATAGCGTAGTTCAGCCATTCCCAGAAGGATTGCTCCTGCCTGGACATGGGCTTCAGCAGCCTGGCATGCGAACCGCGGGATCTGATAACCAGGAGATCTTCATCCTCTACCGCCCAGTCGATAGTGTTCTGCAGGAATTCCAGACCGTTTAAAAAACGGTCCTCCCCCATGCTCCGCGACATGGCAATGACCGTATCATTAATAAATTCCGAACAGCCTAAAACTACAAGGCGAGAGGCCAGAGGTGATTTCTTTATGATCGGCATCGGCAGAAATGTTTCATCTTGCCGCGAAGCATTGTCTCCTTCGATTTTTTTGGCTTGGTCGGCCTGCTTTTCCTTTTCCGCGGCGAGTCGGGGATCCTTTTTATTGCTGAAGAAGCTGTTGAATCTCCCTTGCACCGATATAGCCAGAGTCCGGTCGGCGTATTTGTCGCCGGAGGCAAAACCTGTTTGCGGATATTTGCTGAAATCCGGTTGGACGACCGGATTGGTTTCCACCCATGACGCCGGACTTGAACGTAGAAGTGTTACAAGATGGCGCTCTTTATTTTTCTCTTGGTCAACAAGCAGCGGGGAGGCCCAGTTCATGGTGGCCGCCGGCAGGTTGGCGACTATGGAACTTTCCTTGTCCATGCCTTCATTCCGGATATCGATAAAGAAAGGGTAGTTGAGCCTTTTGATCTCTCTGACCATAAAGCCCCCCAGGTCGCGGGTAACCGGGACGGGCAGCGGTTCGTTCTGCTTGTCCATTACCAGGGCGTTGTCAACGGTAATACCATAATAATTGAGCAGATCATTGATGCCGCCTTTAATTTTTTTAACCTTTAAGGTGTTAACCGGCGGGGTAAGATCAAGTACATAGTTGGCGGCCAGGGCGACAACGGCGCCGCCGCGCATGAGATACTGATCTATGGCAAAACGCTCAAGATCGGTCAGATCCTGCGGCGCAACCAGTAGAAGCACGTCCACGTCGGCGGTTATTCGACCGTTGCTCAGGTCAACCTCCTTGAGATTGTAATTTTCCGCCAGCATTGTTTGAAAGTATTGATAGCTGCCCTGGGGAGGAGGTTGGCGCATTGCCATGGCGGGCGGAGAAGACGCCGGCTTGGGGATTACAAGGCCGACGGTCTTCAGAAAACCGGAAGAAGATTTTTTAATGGCCGCCGCGACGCTCTGCTGGATATCCGCCTCGCCCATGTCTCTGCCGAGATAAATCCGGTCAAGATGGTCACCCACCTGCAGCAGCAAATACAGGTAGTAAGTCTCGTTGGAGAAAAACGAGGCCCTGATCGGTGCAATCCCGAAGCGTTTATTTATGGCGGCGCGGTCGTTGCCGGCCGTCTGAGAAGCAGTCGGCCCGTCCGGGTTGATCATGGTGAAATTTAATTTTCCGTCCGATTCTTTTTGCAAGGCGGCTGCCACCTTTTTAATATCGGCCGGCAGTTCGGCCAATGGCTTCGGCAGGCTCTCCGGCGTGATTACGGCGAACAACTCAATTTTTTTATTAATCTTTGCAAAGATCGACGCCAGATTTTGAAAACCATAAACAACTTTTTTTATGGATTTGGTGAGGTCGTATTCGAGATTACGCAAACCAACATCGAGTTGGCCGTCTCCGCGCCTATGAATTTCGATCAGATCATCAAACTTCAAGGTGACGAATTGGTCGCCGTATTTGATAAGAATATGGAAGTAGGAATTCAGCACCGACGCTTCATACCGGCCGGCCACCTGAAATGGTACAGGCTTTATGCCGTACTGCTGGTTTGCCTCGACCTCGAGTTCTTCGTTGTTTTTGGGGTCGACAAATTCAACCGTAATATGATTGCCGGAGGCCACTTCGTATTCCTCCATCAAATCCTTGATCTTCGGCACCAACGGCGCCAGGAGAGGGTGAGTTTTTTCGCTGAAGTACCCTCGCATCAGCAGAGGCTCCCGCAGGTTGGCTATAAGGTCGACGGTCGTTGGCGAGATACTGTATTGTTTGTTTTCGGTCAGATCGGCGCGCAGCGTGTGAGTATCGGCAAGCCAGACATTAAGCGCTATCAGGTTGGCCGCCACGAGAACCGCCGTTAACAGGGCGTTGCGGCGATAGGTGGCCGTGTTGCGGCCGGAACTCCATCTTTTTTGGTCCAGGGAGACGATATTAAGTGTGAGAAAAATACCGCAAAGTGAAATATAGTAAAGCAGGTCCCGGAGATCAATCATACCACGTTCGATGCTGCTGAATCTGCTGCCCGTGCCGAGGGCGCGGAGAATATCACCGGTCTGGTTGCCGGCGAAAGCGGTGATGCCGCTTGAACCGACTAAATAGAAAAGACCGGCCAGGAATACCGTTATTATGAGGGCGACAATCTGGTTGTCGGTCCGCGCCGAGACAAACAGCCCAATGGCGATGTAGGCGGCGGCCATGAGCAGGGCGCCCAGATAACCGCCGACCACCGGTCCCCAGTCGATGTTGCCCATGAATGAGACCGTAATCGGCAGGCCGATCGTCAAGGCCAGTGCAATGGCAACCAGGGCCAGCACGGCGATGAATTTGCCGATAACCAGACGGTATATGTGGACAGGGAGGGTCAGGAGTACTTCCAGCGTGCCCATCTTCTGTTCTTCGCTCCATTGCCGCATGGTGAGAGCCGCGCTCAGAAAAATCATCAAAAGCGGCATCCAGCGAAAAAGAGGACGAATATCGGCAATGTTTCTGGCAAAGAATGTCTCAACCCAGAAAAATGAAAAAAAGGCGGAAAGTAAAAAAGCCCCGATAAAAATAACGGCCATGGGTGAACCGAAATAGGCCTTTAGTTCCTTTTTAGTTACGGAAAATATCTGATTCATCGTGCACCTCCCTCTGCCCCGGCAAGTTCGTTGAAGACGGCCTCCAGAGTTCGCACGTCCTTTTTGAGTTCATACAACAGCCAGTCATGTTCGCGGGACAGCCGGTAGATTAAGGGGCAAAGATTCTGCTTGGTCCTGCCGAATACCCTATAGGTGACCAAGCCGTCCGCCTGGCCGATAATCTCTACGCCTTTTGCTTCCTTGATGCCGCCGAGGATATCGCGCGTTTCGTCGCTGTTGTCGGTGGCCAGCGTGACCACGGCATTGGTGGAGCCGGCGAGTTCGGAAAGACGGGCATCGGCCTTGACTTCGCCGCGCATGATGATAATGGCGCGATCACAGGTGGCCTCGACCTCGGGCAGAATATGGGTGGACAATATTACCGTGCTGTTTTTGGCAAGTTCGCGGATCAGATGCCGCACCTCGACAATTTGAGTGGGATCCAGGCCGGTCGTCGGTTCATCGAGAACGAGAAGGCTGGGGGTGTGCAGAATCGCCTGCGCCAGGCCGACTCTTTGCCTGTACCCCTTGCTCAGAGTACTGATGAGTTTTGTGAGCCTGTCTTGCAGGCCGACCGCACGGATAGCCGCGCTCAGCCGTTTTTTTTGCTCATCAGCGGGGATGCGTCGCAGATCGGCAATCATCCGGAGATATGATTGCACTGTCAATTCATTGTATATCGGCGCGTTTTCCGGCAGATAGCCGATCATTTTCTGAACCTTATCGGGGTTGCTTACCACATCCAGTCCACCGACCTCGACCGTTCCCGCCGAGGGGTGGAGATAGCCGGTCAGGATCTGCATGAGAGTTGTCTTACCCGCGCCGTTAGGGCCGAGCAGACCGATAATTTCGCCCGGCTTGATGGAAAAGGACACATCGTTCAAGGCGAGAAGGTCGCCATATGATTTCTTCAGACTTTTGACTTCTATCATTTTCCGCTTCCCTTTCCCTTATTCTGGTATTCTGATTGCCCGTTCGAGAATCTTATAGCTGCGTTTTACCATATCACGCGGGTCAACCATAAGACCGGCTTGAATAAGGGCGTTGTCATAGATCTGTTCGACCACGCTTCCGGCAAAAGATTCGTCTTTATCCTTGAGGGCGGCGAGTTGGAGGATTAGAGGGTGACGAGTATTTATCTCCAGGTTTTTGTTGCCGAATTCCTGTTGTTCCCCCTTGGCCTGGGCGGCGGCCTGCATGACGCGTTCCATGGTGGTAGTCATAAAGGCCTCGGCGTTGACGATAATGGCCGGACTATCCACCAGCCGCCTGGAATCCGTCACCTCTTTTATTCTGGAACCGAGGACTTCTTTTATCCATTCGATCAAGGATTTGACCGCCGCCGGCGCGAGGTCCTGTTCGGAGGATTCGGCCTTTTCATCCTTTTCGGTTTCCGCCGGCGGTAATTCAAGATCAGCCCGGTCGGCCGACACCAGTTTCTTTCCATCAAATTCACCCAGGTGATTCATGACGAAATCGTCAATAGGCTCCAGGGTATAGATAATTTCCAACGCCCGTTTTTTAAAGGCCTCAATGTATGGGCCGGCCTCAATGGCCTCACGGTTCGGGCCGTTGATGTAGAAAATTTCCTTTTGTCCTGCCGGCATGCGTTGTACATATTCGGCCAGGGAGATCGGTTTGCCCTGCTCGGTTTTGGAGGACTCGAAGCGTAAAAGCTTGGCGATTTCATCCCGGTGGAGTAAATCAGTGGTGGCGCCTTCTTTAAGAAATGACCCGAAATTCTTCCAGAATTCCAGATACTGTTCCGGGTTGTCGTCGGCCTGCTCTTTAAGAAATTTCAGAAAACGCTTGGTGACCACTCTGTTGAGTTTAGTGACCAGGGCGCTGTCCTGCAATGCCTGGCGTGAGATGTTCAAGGGCAGATCATCGCTGTCGATCACGCCTTTCAGAAAGCGGAGCCATTCCGGCAGAATATTCTCACTGTGTTGTTCTATGAGAACTTTTTGACAATACAGGTTAACGCCGGGTTTCATCCTGCCGAAGCCCATAAGTTCAAGATTTTCTTTCGGCACGAAGAGCAGGCTTCTGATAGCAAGCGGGGCGTCCGTGGAAAAATGAAGATGATACATGGGATCGTCAATGGCGTTGGCGATAAATTTGTAAAATTCGGTGTATTCCTCGTCCTGTATTTCATTTTTATTCTGAGTCCAGACCGCCTGGATGGTATTGACCGCCTCGTCTCTTATCTTTATTGGAAAGGGCACGAAGTTCGAGTATTGTTTAATAATCCGTTTGATTGCCTGTTCGTCGGCGAACTCGTGGGCATCGTCCTTAAGCTCGACTATAACCTTGGTGCCGCGGTGGAGGCCGGGGGAGGGGGTTAAGGTGTAATCGCCGCTGCCCTCGGAGGACCATTCAAAGCCTTCGGCGTCTTTCCGGTAGGAGCGTGACAGGACCCGGACTTTTCGGGCCGCCATGAATGCCGCATAGAATCCCACGCCGAATTGGCCGATGAGGTTAACATCCTGCCGGGCGGCCTCCGCCAGGTCCGTTAAAAAGGTTTTTGAACCGGAATGGGCAATGGTGCCGAGGTTGGCTTCCAGTTCCTCCCTGGTCATGCCTATGCCGCTGTCGGTGATTGTCAGAACATGTTCTTTTTCGTTGATGTCAATCGTTATTTCAAGCGGTACATTGCTGTCGAATACCTCTTCCTCCAACAGACTCTGATGTCTGAATTTTTCCAGGGCATCGGCGGCGTTGGAGATTAGTTCGCGTATAAAGATATCCCGTTTGGTATAAAGAGAGTGGATTACGATATCCAGCAGCTTTTTGACTTCCGCCTGAAATTCTTTTGTTTCTGTTTGTTCGCCGGTTTTTGTCATTTTTTGCACCTCATATTTTGTTGCCGCCACACCTGTTCATGTTTTCGTGGCGGCAGGCGTTGAGTCCATCATATTTTGTGGTTATAATTTGATTTTTTAACTGATTTGGACGAATATATTAATCATCTTCGTTATTGTGTCAAGG
>CAYWUR010000091.1:0-7238 GCA_964460745.1 uncultured Desulfobulbia bacterium
AACGGACGAGGTAAGCGCAGACTCCGAGATGGGGTGCAGCTGAATAGTTACGTTTTTTTTATCATGGATCGGGAAGGTGTAGCGGCTGACCGTCCGGAGATCGTCTTTTTCCGCTTCTTGCCGCGACAATTATGGCGCGAAGCGTATCTGCCGCGACATCGACGTCATCGTTAACAATCACATACTCATACTCTTCTATATCAGCCATTTCCCGCCGCGCGTTCCGCAGCCGCAAGGCAATAGTCGCCGCTGAATCCGTCCCTCGGCAGCGCAACCGTTTTTCGAGTTCCACCAAAGAAGGCGGCACAATAAAGATAAAGGTAGCCGTGCCGCCGGCTCTTATTTGCCGAGCTCCCTGGACGTCAATATCAAGGATAACATCCAATCCAATGTCCAGACTACGCGCCACCGCGTTTTTACTCGTACCGTAAAACTCGCCGTGGACCTCCGCCCATTCCAGGAAGGCATTACTATCACGCATTTCGGCAAAGATCCGTCTATCGACGAAATAATAATCCACGCCCTGCCGCTCACCATCTCTAGGCTCTCTGGTGGTATGCGAAACAGAGAAAACGACCCCGGGTACCTCGGCCATAATTTTTTTTAAAATAGTAGTCTTACCCGTGCCGGACGGCGCTGAAATTATGAAAAGGTTGCCGGGTTTCATTTTCCTATCCATCATTCGAATCTTCCAGGCCGGGCCGCGGCTCGTAAGAGGCCGACATAAACCGTTGCGTAATCGTCTCCGGTTGAACGGAAGAAAGCAGCAGATGATTGCTGTCCAGAATAATTATTGAACGGGTTCTCCTACCCTCGGTTACATCAATCAGCCGGTTTGTATTCCTGGCCTCTTCTTTTAACTTTTTCATAGGAGAGGAACGCGGATTAACAACCGCCAGAATACGGCTTGAGACCACCGTATTGCCAAAACCGACATTGATCATTCTGTTATCCATATTCCACCTTTATCTGTCAAAAAATATTGCCGGCGTCGAGTACGTTCGATTATTCCAAATTCTGAACTTGTTCACGCATCTTCTCAAGTTCATTTTTTAGATCAACGACAATATGGGCGGTTGCCGCGTCGCTGATCTTGGAGGCCAGGGTGTTGACTTCCCGCAGGAATTCCTGCATGAGAAAATCAAGTTTCCTGCCCACCGGTTCCGCGGAATCCAGAAGATCATTGAACTGGCTGATATGACTGCCTAAACGGACAAGCTCTTCGGAAACGTCCGATTTGTCAACAATAATCGCGACCTCCTGTGCCAAGCGTATCGGATCAATATCAACGCCTTTCAGAAGATTGTCAAGACGTTCTTTTAAAAGCTTTTCTCTTTTCAGAATCAAACCGGGAACGGCTGATTCTATCTCTTTTACAGTGCGACCGAAACCGCCGATCCTCTCCCGCAGATCTTTTTTCAGAAATCGCCCCTCGTCTTCCCTCATAAGCAGCGCATTTTGCAGGGCAGCGACCAAGGCATCTCTAATGGCCGGCCATTCCCGGTCATCATCCGCCGGCCCATGCGTTTCACCGGCAGGATTAATTATGTCGCGGAACGTCATCAACATGCCCAGATCAGGCGCGCCGGCCAGCGGCAACTCCCGCCGGAGAATATTAAGGCAATTAAGATATTCGCGGGCAAGCGCCAGATTCACCCGCAGATTAATGCCGGCGGCTGATTCTCCTGACTGTTCCACTGAAATATCAAGACGTCCCCTTGCATAATAGGCCTCGACTTCCTGCCTGATTCTCTCTTCAAGCCCACTGTATTGCCGGGGAATTCTGATTTTAATTTCCCGAAAACGATGATTAACGGAACGAATCTCCACGGTCCAGGCAACATCGTCGCCTCGATATTCCCCGCGACCGAAGCCGGTCATACTTAAAGGCCTTTTCATGATAATACTCCTTGCGGATCGGTTAGACATGCCGAAAGTTCCGCCGCGGTAGCCGTGGCGGTGCCAACCTTACCGACCACTATACCGGCCGCCAGATTAGCCAGGGCGGCCGCCAGGGAAAAAGAAAGGCCGGCGGCGAGCCCCAAAGCCAGTGAGGCCGCCACGGTATCACCGGCGCCGGTAACGTCGTAAACGCCCTTGGCCACGGTCGGAATGACTAAAACGGCCTTGCCCTTTTCCATAAGGGCCATCCCTGCTTCGCCTCGAGTAATAAGAACGGCCTCACAAGCCAATGTCTTTTGCAAATACCCGGCCGCCTTCACCAGACTCTCTTCATCGACTATATTGATACCGGACATTTGCTCCGCTTCCTTATGATTAGGTGTAATGATGGTCACTCCATGAAAACGTTGCAATTGGCCGGGCTTTGGATCCACTATTACCGGAATCCCGCGGTTACCGTTTCCGGCAAGGGCTTGGCGCAAATAGGCCATCAACCGGCGGCTGATCACGCCCTTGACATAATCCGAGATGATAACCGCATCGAATTCAGACAAGTGGTTATCAAGAAACGCAAATATATTCATAAACCACTTCTCGGACGGTTCGCGCGTAATCTCTTGGTCAAAACGAACCACTTGCTGTCCCTGGGCCACTATTCTGGTTTTAACCGTAGTGGGACGATCACCTTTAATAAGACCGGCGACCGACGAAGGCAACTGCTGAAGCTGTTCAATAAGCCGGGCGCCCATGATATCGTCACCGATTACACCGCACAGGGTCGCCTGCGCGCCAAGGGCGTAAATATTATTGAGTACATTTGCCCCGCCGCCGAGCAGTAAATCCTCCCGCGTTACATTTACCACCGGGACCGGCGCCTCCGGCGATATCCGCGATGCGGTTCCCCAGATAAAATGATCAACTATAATATCACCTATCACCAGAACCCGAATCGCTTTAAATTTCGCAAGCGCTTCTCGAAGTATATTTATATTATCCAAGGTTACCGCATCCTCCCCGTATATTTCAAAAATATGACAACGCTAACTAATTCTACTTATCAACCGGGAAAGTATAAACCAAGAAGAACAAAAAATCGCTACCCAAAAACAATTGTTAGGTTGACCTAATTTTGTTTACACAACACAAAAAATCTGTTGACATCTAATTTTTAGCCCGTAAAATATCGTAAGATGGAATTGTTACGATGCCATCAATTTTGCAAATAAAACCTACCCATTAAAGACCGCGTGATAAATATGCGTAAATGCCCCGCCTGTGCAAATCGGCAAACAGCCTCTGACAATAACGACGCCATCGTCATAGTCGGCAACATGAATGTGGGGAAATCCACCTTATTTTCCAAAATCTGTGAAAAGGGTTCAACAAGCATAAATTTTCCCGGCACAACGGTTTCGATCAGGTCCGGTCGCATCAAAAATACCAGCAAAGCGGCATTTGACACCCCTGGTATTCTTTCCATATTCTCGACCAATGAGGACGAAACAGTAGCCAGAGACATTCTGCTGCCACGCGATACTTTTAACAACAAGATCAGTGGAGTTATCGTGGTTGCGGATGCCAAGAACTTGAAACGCTCCATCGCCATTACCCTGCAGTATGCCGAATATGGCCTGCCCATGCTTATGGACCTGAACATGATCGACGAAGCCAGATCCAGGGGTATAAAAATAAATAAGGCCAAGTTGGCTGAAATACTTAACATCGAGATTTGCTCTTCCATTGCCAGGGAAAATATCGGCGTCAGGAGGATTATCTCGCGACTGGCCGGCATGAAAACACCCGGCTCGCTTGTTATATATCCGGAATGGATCGAGAATTTTATCGATATTGTTAAAAAAAAGCTGCCGTCAACCGCCATGCCGGCCAGAATTATTGGATTGCTCCTCCTTGCCGAAGACAAAGGCGCGACGGAATATATAGAAAAAAACTGCGCCCCCGGGGTAATGCCGCAACTCCGGGACATAATCTCCAGACACCGGCAGGAGGACACCGAGTCGTTCAGGGCTTCAGTGGGCAATCTTTACAATGTAAGGGCGGAACAGATTGCCAGAGAGGTACAGCAGGTCAAGCGCCCTTCAACAAATCAGTTCATGACAACGCTCGGCGACTGGTGTATGCAATTGCCCACCGGCATCCCCATCGCCGTCATCGTGATGATGATGATGTACTTCTTTGTGGGCTCATTTGGCGCGACCTTTTTGGTAGACACCATAAATGGCACTATTTTTGAGGGTTTTTTAATCCCGTTGACCACAAAATTAGTCGCGCCCATACCCAGCCCTTTTCTCCGGGACATGTTGGTTGATCCTGATTTCGGCATACTGCCGACCGGTGTTTTCCTGGCCCTGGGGCTGGTTCTGCCGGTACTTTTTTGCTTTTATCTGGCCTTTGGACTCCTGGAAGATTCCGGCTATCTGCCGCGGCTGTCAGTCCTTATGAACAAGGCATTCCAGAAAATGGGGCTCAACGGCAAGGGCGTTATTCCCCTGGTCATGGGCTTCTCCTGTGTCACCATGGCCATTCTCACTACGCGCATGCTGGACAGCAAAAAAGAAAAAAACATAGCAACCTTCCTTCTGCTGCTGGGCATGCCCTGCGCGCCGCTTATCGCCGTCATGCTTGTTATTCTTGAAGAAATGCCGGCCTCGGCCACCATAACGGTATTTGGCCTGATCTTCCTGCAGATGTTTGTCGTCGGCATTATAGCAAACAAAATAATACCGGGCGACAGGACCCCGTTTCTCATGGAGATCCCCCCCCTGAGACGACCCAGGATTTTTCAAACCGTGAAGATGGCAACGATAAAAACATACTTTTTCATGAAAGAGGCCGTGCCGATTTTCATCATTGCCTCATTTATCGTCTTCCTGTTCAACTGGATGGGCGGCCTTGAAATGCTCGAACATATTGCAAGACCGCTGGTCAAAGGCCTCATGGGACTGCCGGAAAAAAGCGTCCAGGTGTTTATCAAGACCATGATCCGCCGCGAAAGCGGCGCCACGGAGCTTGAGCATCTAAAAGGCCTCTATGACAATGTGCAGCTGGTCGTGAACCTGCTGGTCATGACCTTCCTTACCCCCTGCATGAACGCCACCGTCGTTCTCATCAAGGAACGCGGCTTAAAAACCGCATCCGTTATAATAGGCACGGTTTTATTGTATGCCGTTATCGCCGGCACCTTGCTGAATCAGGCCTGTCGGCTGCTGGGTGTGACATTTACATGAGACGGGAAGGAGATTAAAAATGCTGGACGAAAAGCATGAAGAAATAATGGAAGCCATCTGGTCGGTATGCGAAAGCAGCGACTGTTCGGTTGAAACCATCCGGAAAAGGTGTCCGGTAGATTTCAGCGGCGAAGATCTTTTATGGCTTGAACAACGCGGCTTGATCGTCAAACACGCCGACAAAATTTCCTTATCGGATAAGGGAAAAACGCTGGCGGAAAAAATTATCAGACGACACCGCCTTGCAGAGGTACTGCTGTCAAGCATTCTGATGCTCAAGAAGGCCGACATGGAAAAAATTGCCTGTCAGGTGGAACATAGCCTGCAGCCTGAAATCGAGGAGTCAATATGCACACTTCTTGGACATCCGGAATTCTGCCCGGACGGCAAGCCTATTCCGCGGGGGAAATGCTGTGCCAACGGCCTACGAGTGGTCGACAAGATAGTCGTCAGCCTCCAGGAGCTGAAACCGGGAGAAAGCGGCAAGATCACCTATATCAAGCCGGTAAGTCATTCCAACTTTCATCAACTCATATCCTTCGGCTTACACCCGGGGATAGTCGTAACCGTCCACAGGACAACCCCGGCCTTCTGCATCAAATTCGAACAAACCGAACTCGCCCTTGACAGAGAGGTCGCCCGTAATATCTTTGTATGGAAAATAAATCTATAGCAGATTATTTACCCTTACTCTGCTGCGCCGCGAAACGCGCTTCCAGTTCCTTCCTGACCGTATCGCTTATATCAAGAGATTCATCGGCATAAAGCAGCCCACTTCTTGATTCCAGCCCCTTCCTGGTATTTTCCAGAATAAGAGTGTAACCGTATTTTTTGCCTATAGTCGCGATAGCATCATGCAGTTCCTTAAGAATGGGGGCCATCATCTTCTTTTCGATCTTTTGCAGGTCGAACTGAGCGTCTTCGGTTTTTTGTCGCAAATCCTGCGTTCTCCGCTTGTATTCTCTCTCTTTTTCCAGCCTCACTTCCTCGCTCCAGACCGAACGTTTCTTGTCGATCTCCTTCTGCATTTCTCCCAATTCTTTCTGCTCATCTTGAAATTTAGCTTGGTATTCAGCCACTTTGTCCCCCAGGACCTTCTTCGCCTCCTGACCGGCGGCTGATTTGGCAATGATATCTTGAATACTGATGGTTGCTATTTTAAGGCCGTTTTCAGCCGCCGCTTTTTGGACGAAACCGCACGTACACACCAGGCTTACAAAAACCATCACCATTCCCATTGTCCAGCTTTTCATACTCAATTACCTCCGCTTATTTACCGGTATTGTCTAATTTTCAATATATGCCGTCCGACGAACTCCCGGACGCCCAACTAATAGAAACCGGGATGGAAGTATTCCCTTCAGCGGGGCTCCATCCCGGCATATTGCGCTGCAATTATCCCTGAAACAGACGAGAGAATTCAGTCTATAAGCACAAAATCGTCCCGCCGATTTTGTGCCCACGACAACTCATCATGCCCGTGCAGCAACGGTTTTTCCTCACCGTAGCTTAATGTTTTAAGACGACCTTGGCTAATGCCCAAATTAATTAAATACTTCTTGGCACTCTGGGCTCGCCGCTCACCCAGAGCCATATTGTACTCGTTGGTCCCGCGTTCATCGGTATTACCCTCAATGCGCACCTTGACGAAAGCGTTAGCCTTAAGATAGGCGGCGTTTTCTTCCAGCCGCAATCGCTGATCAACCCTGATATTCGACCTGTCAAAATCGAAATAGATCGGCAGCAGCGGTGCCGAGGTTCGCCCTTCCAGTACCATCTGCTCGGTTTTTTCCATTGGTTCCGTGACAAGGGGCTCTTCAACCGCCGCCATACCGCCGCCTTCTTCCACCTCCTCAACGCCGCCCTTTATCTCCGGCTGTGTCTCCATTGGTGGCGAAACCATCTGATCGGTTGCAACCTTGGTTTTACTGCATCCGCCTGCAATAATTAACAAGGATACCGCCAGTCCGGCAACCAGCAATAACTGAAAAATTTTCTTCATTACGGTTCTCCTCCTTATAAAAAATCTGTAACTGTTCAGATGCACCCCATCTTCGTCCGTTTCGCCCTCCTCACGTACAGGGAGTACGC
>CAYWUR010000092.1:0-1775 GCA_964460745.1 uncultured Desulfobulbia bacterium
GTTGCCATCCAATCCATCCTTGAAGTATTCCGTAGCTTGATCTCGCTCAACCAAGCTGATAGCTTCCAACCATTCTTTATCTGTTTTGCCGTCAACAAACCCTTGAAATATTCTAAGAGACAGCCACTCGTGGCGATAAGGTTCAAATTTTTCAGTTTTTTGGTTTGGATCAATTTTTCTCTGAAACAACACTGAAGCCTTGCCAAAATCATGGAACAAACCGGCAATAGCTACTGCATATTGAATGACGGGTATCATATTCCACTGGTAGTTATCCGTATATTGACGGACTTCTTTTTCGGTAAAATTCACCGGCACCACACCCCGTTCATCAAACTTGTCCTTATTACCCACCACCCATAAAAACTGGCTGCGGGAACGGCTCCTGATCCAGTGGCAGGAAACAGCGGTGCTTTTGCTGGCGGTCTGGCGCAGCATTTTTTTGACTGTTTTCAACCCCTCCTGGGTGATAACCGTCTGCCAGGTATTGTCGCCGATGCGGTCGGCAAAGGCATCGAGTACCCGGCGGGTCTTTTTGAGGGCGTTTTTTTCGCATTGGGAGATAAAGGTTACCATCATGGCCTATCACCTTTTTGCATAAACTGTTTGAACCGTTCCAGCCGTTCATTTTTTTAGATGGCTTTGCAGGAGGGCTTCAAATTTCTCCATCTCTTTGTCCGGCTTCGGGGCTTTGTATTTCTGCCCCTTGAATTTGCTCCTTTTCAGATATTCCATAAAGTTGTAAATCATGATCGACAATTTCCGGTGGAGGTCAATGAGTTCTTCCGCCTCTTTCCTGCCGATATAGTTCTGATCACAGGCGACATACAGCTGACAACGGACCTCGCCGCAAGAGCCCTTGGCAATGGCGAGAAACTGTATAAGTTCCCTGTTGCCGCCGCGCTCGAAACCTTCGGCAATGTTCGACATGACGGAAACGCTCGCCCTTCTGATCTGGTCTCGCAGGCCATAGTCTTTGGCAAAGGTTCCCTGATTGGTGATTCGATAGATTTGATTGACCAGATTTCTGGAATCTTTCCAGATCTCCATATCTTCAAAACTTTTTATGGCCAAGCGGGGCCTCCCTTGTTTAAACCGTTTGAACTGTTTGAACTGCTCGAACCGTTTGAACCGTTTTTCCCCCAATTTGCCAGGGATATCTCCTTGATCTGCTTGAACATATAATCCAAGGACCTATGATCGGTGAATGATTGCAGGCATTGCTGGCGAAATTCCTGATCTCCGGCGCCCTCTCCCGCGCAGATAAAGGCCCAAGGCAAAACAATGGCATCTTTTACCAGGTCAGCCACATCAAAAACCAGGGCACCCCGTCTGGTCTTACCGTGCATAACAGCCAAACCGTGGGGGATGCCAAGTACCCACAAGGCGCTGGCGGCAAGGCCGTAGGCGAGATAATTGCCGTGATTGAGCAAGATGTTGGCCAGGTCCACGGCTTGTCGTTCGCGGACGAAATCAGCCATGTTATTATTACAAGCGGCTATCTTGTAAAGCTGCTTGGTGAGTTTGGCCTCTGTCGCCAACAAATAGGTGGTTGTGGCGGCAGTCTTGATCTGTGCTTCAAAAGCATCCAAGATGTTCGCAATATTTGTTTCACCGGCATCAAAACCCGCCAGTTTTAATTCCCGATCTCTGCTCCAGACTTGCCGCAGGAAATTTATGCGGGCATGCTGTAAGTCTTTGGCAGCTGCCAGGCGGTTCTCGTCGTCAAACCAAAAAGACAACCACCCCTGCAAATATTCGGTGGGACGATACTC
>CAYWUR010000092.1:1875-7228 GCA_964460745.1 uncultured Desulfobulbia bacterium
CGTCGTCAAACCAAAAAGACAACCACCCCTGCAAATATTCGGTGGGACGATACTCACTATGAGGGGTAAGCCACTCCACTTCATTGCCCATGTAAAGAGGAGTCCCACCGCCGCCGCAAAATCCGATGAGAACACCGGCCTGAGCCAACATGCGCACTGCTGCCTGGGTGATGGAAGTCCCGGTTCCCAGAAGTATTACGGTGGTGTTGGCAATGGGAATATTAAAATAGTCGTTTTGTTTTTTTGCTTCGGTTAGATACAGGACACGCCCATCTTTTTGCATGACGCGACAATGCTCCAGGTAATAGAGGCTGGCTCGCTTGGAGTGCAGGATTGTTTTTAAATCGGAAGAGGACAGGTCTTTCATGTTTTTTTCAACCACTGTTTGAGTTTACCCCGGCACCTGCGGGCGGACTGAAACACTTCACTCAAAGCCATAGTCCTCTATTTTTTACTTTTATGCAATATGAATATTACCCAGGCAAAACCTGTGATATGGGTGGTTTTTCCGAATGGTTGTTATTTTGAGGGGGGAGTCTGCGGAATCCGGGTGCCATGCCACACTGCAACTATCCACACGGCGTTATTTTTCACCTTATAGAAAAATCTGTACGGGGCAACGATAATTTCACGATATGGGAGGTCGGGAAATTCAGGAATGGTACGGCCTGACCTAGGGTGATCAATCAGTCGTAAAAGAGTCTGCTCTGCTTTTTTCCGAAAAGAAATTGCTACAGAGGGTTTATCTCGGCGGATATACGCAAGTGCATTAAAAAACTGTTTGCGTGCTGTCGGAGTAAAAACTATTTTCATATTATTCCGCCAGCATTTCGTCAGCCTCTGCTAATACTGTTTTCAGATCGTATCCAACTCCGGCTTCGATCTCCTTTTCGCCACGGGCAAGCAGACGCAATACTTCAAGTTCATGTTGAGTATATTCATACTCTTTCATGCTGACCATCACGGCTGCGGCACGCCCCCGTTGTGTGATAAACAGAGGGTCACGAGAAGATGACAGCCGCTTGACAACTCCACTGGTATTTTGACGAAGGTCCGAAATAGGAATTATTTGGGGAATTTTTGACATTTAAGCACCTCCTGAACGTACGGTTAATAATACAACTATTCAATTGGAGAGGCAAGCGGATTAATGTCGGATGTATATTAATCCAACAACGAATTCAATAAGGATTGTCACCCCTGCCGGTTTTGGCGGTATTGTCATTGACAATCGCCGCTCATGTAATTACAATATAAATACAAAAATAACAATGAGGTGACAAAATGAAGGCTTCCATAATACAAATTGGTAATTCCAAGGGCTTGCGAATTCCAAAACCAATTTTAAAGCAATGTGGGTTTCAAAAGGAGGTTGAGTTAGAAGTTCACGATAAAGAACTCATAATCAAATCAACCAAAAGATCCCGACGGAATTGGGAAAAATCATTTAAGGCCATGGCTCAAAACAGGGATGATCAATTAATTGAGTTTGCACAAAACCAGTGGGACGAGGAAGAGTGGGAATGGAAATAAATCGTTTTGAAGTATTCCTCGTCAATCTTGATCCAACAGTTGGACATGAAATAAAAAAAATCAGACCATGCCTCATCATTTCACCTGATGAAATGAATCACTATATATCAACTGTTATCGTGGCTCCCATGACCTCCAAAGGAAGAAATTATCCAACGAGAATTCCCTGTTCATTTCAGGGTAAGAAAGGACAAATCGTCCTTGACCAAATACGCACGGTTGATAGAAAAAGGTTAGTAAAAAAAATGGGGGTCATCAGCAAAAACGCACAAACAAAAACCATTAATTTACTACAGGAAATGTTTGCTCCATAGTTAACCGAAACAAGTTAACAGGCTGTAATAAAAGAAAAACACTCCAGAACAACAAGGATTGATGCGGCGAGGCGTCGGCTGGATTTCCAGGTTCAGATATTGTTATTTCGTTAGGGCCTTTTTCAGGGCGGCTATATGCACATTGCCGGCATAGTGCAGGGGGCTTTTGCTCGACACGGGATCAAAAGCGCGGGGATCGGCCTTGCATAGATACTGCACCTCCCGCGCCAGGGTGGCGAGTGCTTCTTCCGGCGTCAGGCCGATAATTTTCGGGATGACATGCCAGGTCGCCCCGCATGGCGCGCCGCGCCGTACCATGATCCGGCTGATCCTGCCGTTCTCGACCTCGACATCCAGCTCCGGCAGGCCGAATTGTTCGGCATACCGTCCACCTATGCGCCCAAGTCCGCAGCAGGTAAAAGGCGTGATCGCCCCCCTGGTCTTTTTGCCGGAGGCAATGACCGGCACGTCCTTGTCCAGGCATATCTCCGCGAGATATTCGGACAAATCAGGGTGCCGCAGAAAATCAAGAACCAGATCGCCGAAAAAATCAGTGGTGACATAACGCTCGGGATCATCGATAAATTCCGGCAGGGCGGCTTCAATATCAAAAACCGCCGCTATTTCAATATCACGGCCGAACTCCCTGATGCCGCTGATTTTATGCTCCCCTGAACCGTGCTGTTCAAAAACAACGACCTTATATTTATTCATGCAGATACCGCCAGATATGGTCAGCCAGCTCAGGGCCGATGCCGGCCACCGAGGCCAGGGTGTCGGCCGACGCGGCCATGATTTTCCGAAAGCTGCCGAGACTTTTCAGCAGCGCCTTTTTCCGCACAGGTCCCACCCCTGGAATATTATCCAGTTGCGACTGCAGGGTGGCTTTTTGCCGCCATTTCCGGTGAAAGGTGATTCCGTACCGATGGGCCTCGTCCCTGATTTGCATGAAAAAAAGCAGCACCGGCGAATGCCGGGGCAAAACTATGGGATTCTTTCGGCCCGGCCGGTATAATTTTTCGCCCTGCCCTGTTTCCTTTTCCTTGGCAATAGCGACCAGCTCGACAACATCCCGCAGCCCCAGGTCGGATAATATTTTTACGGCAATATTCAACTGTCCCTTGCCGCCGTCCAGAACAAGAAGAGATGGCAAAAACTTCGCGAATTCAACAATTTTGTCTTTATTGTTAAAGCGACGTGTTAAGACTTCCGCCATCATACCGTAATCGTCCGGTCCCTGAATATCGCGGATTTTATAATGGCGGTACGCGGATTTTTCTTTCTCGCCGTCTTGAAAACAGACCAGGGAACCCACCGCCTGTGCCCCGCCGATATTGGAAATATCCAGGCATTCAATCCGGCCGGGTAACCGCGTCAGACGCAGAGCGGCATGGATATTAGCGGCCAGCGATTCCCAGGCCCGGGCCTTTTTATCCAGGTCGCTGTGAATCTGCCGGGCGTTGGCGGCCGCCATGCGGAGCAACGCAAGCGCGGCGCCGCGCCTGGGAACCTTTAAAAGAACCCGGCCGCCGCGCAGATCACCGAGCCAACCGCTGAGCGCTTCCCTGCCGGGTACGGCAAACGGCAGCATAATCTCCCGTGGGGCCGGCTGTTCATTACCGTAATAGCGTTGGATAACCTCGGCAAGCACCTGGGCGTCATCGCCGACCGGTTCGGCCAGGAAAAAAGTCCGCTGACCGTTGACAACGCCGCGGCGGACAAAAACAATCGCCACTGCTACCGCCATGCCTTGCCGGCAAAAACCAAAGATATCCTGATCGGCGAGTCGATTCGCGACAACGACCTGCTTTTCAAGGGTTCGTCGTAAAGCGGCGAGACGATCGCGCCACAGGGCCGCCTCCTCAAACTCAAGCGCCGCGGCGGCCGTTTTCATCTTATCCTCAATTTCACGGCATAATTGCTGTCTTCTGCCTTCAAGAATCATGAGGACATTGCGCACCATTTCGCCGTATTTTTCAGAATCCGCCTGGCCCGTACACGGCGCCGGACACCGGCCCATCTGATAATTAAGACATGACCGCCGCCGTTTCTTCAGGGTCTTCCCCGCACAGCGCCGCAGCGGAAAAGCCAGGTTCAGATAATTCAGGGTCTCCCACATGGCGGCGGCCGACGAAAAAGGCCCGAAATAGCGGGCGCCGTCCTTAAGCCGCCGGCGGCTCATCATTACCCGCGGCCATTTCTCATTTATTGTTACCTTTATTAAAGGGTAATTCTTGTCATCCCTTAAGGTAATATTATAGCGGGGTTTATGTTTTTTAATGAGTTCGGCTTCCAGAATAAGGGCTTCCTTCTCCGTTCCGGTAATGATGGTATCAACACTGCGCACCCTGTTCAACATAACCGCGGTCTTGCCGCCTTGCGCGGCCACGGCGGAACGGCGGTAGGAGGCCAGCCGCTTGCGGAGATCAAGGGCCTTGCCGACGTAAATAATCCGCCCCGCCCGATCTTTCATAAGATAGACGCCGGGCCGGCGGGCCACGGTCCGCAAAAAATCCGCGTTTATAACAGCGGCTGGTCGCGACGCGGAAACGGTATTTTCAGAGGCGGTGGACATAGGATTAATTCGGTTTGTGCTTTTATCAAGAGGAACTGCAACTCTGCTTACTTATATCATCTTACCTTGAGACAACGTGCTGTTGTCAACACATTAAATTTACCGGCGCCTCCTCGGCTTCCTGGTCTGCGCTTACCGCTTTCCGCTTGCAAGATTGCATGTTGTCTATTAGTAACTATTCAGCTGCACCCCATCTTCGTCCGTTTTGCCCTTCTCACGTACAGGGAGTACGCATCGGAGGTCAAAACGAACGAACCTGGGGTACATCTGAACAGTTACGGTTACGAGTTTAGGGTAATTTGTTGCCTTTGCTGAATAGTTACGTCTATTACACATAAACCTGTGAGATGGCAGTCCGGGACGGACCTTTTACGAATGAATCGTCAACGCGGGGACAAACCATATGAAACTACCCACAGCGGCACAGATGCGCAACCTGGACAACAGGGCCATTAATAATTTCGGCGTTCCGGGTATCGTCCTTATGGAGAACGCCGGCCGCGGCGCGGTCGAGGCCATGGTGAGGCGCTTCGGCAGTCCCGAAGACAAAATCACTTATATATTCGCGGGGCCGGGCAACAACGGCGGCGACGGCCTGGTCATCGCCCGCCACATCCACCAGATGGGCGGGCTGGTCCGGGTATTTCTGCTGGTTGAGCCCGAAAAGATAACCGGCGATGCCGCGGTTAATCTGCGGATTGTAGAAAATCTGCCCATTCCCGTGCATCCTCTTTTTGAACGGGAAGATATCCTGAAAATAGACACGTCGGCGCGGCACGGCTGGGCCGTGGTTGATGCCATATTCGGCACGGGACTCAAACGGGAGGTTGCCGGCCGTTTTGCCGAGGTAATCAGGCGGCTTAAAGAATTCTCCCGCCCTGTTGTCGCAATCGATATTCCCTCCGGTCTTGACACCGATACCGGCATGCCC
>CAYWUR010000093.1:0-3589 GCA_964460745.1 uncultured Desulfobulbia bacterium
TGCTCAAGGCCTCCGGCGAAGGAGCGGTAATAACATTGTCATCCATTGCCGGACAGGTGGGAAGATCGGGCCCGGCCGGCCTGATCTTCAACGATGGCTATGCCGCCGCCAACCGGGCGGTGTCATCCTTTACCGAAACCTGGGCGCGGGAGGCCGCGCCGCATGTCAGAGTCAATGAGTTGATGCTTGGTTTTTTTGAAACCCGGCATGCGGAAGGCACGCGGGGCTGGAAACTGCTCGGCGCGGCGGACAGGGCTGCCATTCTTGAACATACCTTGCTTAAACGCACCGGCCGCCTGGACGATATTACCAGGGCGGTTTTTTTTCTGATCGAAGACGCCCCCTTTATGACCGGCGCCGTTATTCGTCTGGACGGCGGCTATGTCCTGGGCGGCTCGCAGGCGGCGCCCATCCCCAAAGGCGTTCTGTAAAAAATTAGGGATCAAGCACCCAGGCGGGAATACGGTTAAGGATGTATTCCTCTACCTGCGGCTGAATTTCTTCCTTCTTCAAGATCCTTTTTGTGTCGGAAACAGCCGCCGCAATAGTCTCTTCCGCATCGAACCAGCAGAGTTCCTTGCCATAGATATCATAAACGGTGAAGATACGGCGATTGTCCTCCCGTATGTGTTCCTCTTCCTGAATTGCGCCGACGATTTTAAGAGCCTTTTCAAAAGGAATAAATTTCAGTTCATCAACCATTGCAAGTTCCTCGGCAAGATCCTCACGCTATGAGTATGAGGGTTTGAGGTAAGCTCTCACAGGCGCCGGAGATGCGCGAAAGAGGCCTGTTCGCTATACATCAGGTATGCGACAGGCCGATGACAAAGCAGATTCGGTGCCTGTGAGAGCTTACGGTTTAACAACGGCGCCGGAACGTATACAACGGGTACAGACACGCGCATACACGGCATTGCCTCCCTTGGTGGCCATTCTTACCTTTTGCAGGTTCGGCAGCCAGCGACGGCGAGTCTTATTATGGGCGTGGCTGACATTATTACCGGTAACAGGCCCCTTTCCACAGATTTCACATACTTTTGACATGATAAAACTCCTTATTCAACTTTCCGCTTATCCAACTCAGGCGATAAATTTTATTCTGTCCATAGACCGCAGACCGCTGTTAAACTGTTTTTTATACCGTATCCTGCCAGCCAAGGCAAGTTTTTTTATTATTAAATCCATTACGACGAACCCGTAAAAGTCCGCCGCAGATAAGACTCTGCCGCTTTTTTATTGACACCTAAAGCAAAATCATGTTAGCAAAGTATGTTCAAATGCTTCCAAACTTTTTACAAAAAATTACAACTAAAAAAATATAACCTCATGAAAAAGAAAAAAAATACAGTCTGGAAATTTTTCTCGTCCGTCAAGCTTGCCTTGTTTCTGCTCTTTATCCTGGCTGTCTGCTCCATTATCGGCACAATCATACCGCAAAATAATCCGCCCGCATTTTATGTCCAGGAATACGGGAAAAGTCTGCCAATGTTCTTCACCCTGCTTGATGTGCCGGATATGTATAACTCATGGTGGTTTCTCAGCCTGCTCGTTGTCTTGAGTTTAAATCTCGTCATCTGTAGTCTGGATCGTTTCCCGAACGCCTGGCGCCTGATAACGATGGACAACCTGGCCATTGCCCCCGAACGTCTTCGCCGGACCGGATACAGGAAAAATATTATCACCGCCGCACCGTTCGAAAAGGTCACGGCCATTGCGGCGGGAATTATGACGGGCGCGGGCTGGCGTCCCAAGCAGGCCGCCGTTGGCGAGGGAACACTGCTGTTCGCCCAGAAAGGCGCTTGGACAAGGCTGGGAGTTTACGGCGTACACTGTAGTATTCTGGTTATCTTTGTCGGCGCAATTATCGGTTCATTATACGGTTACAAGGCAAGCGTAATGCTGCCCGAGTTGAGCAGCACCGATGTGGTTTACGCCTCGGCCCGAGGACATGCCGCTATTCCCCTGGGTTTCACGTTACGGTGCGACCGCTTTGAACTTTCATACTATGACAACGGCGCCCCCAAAGAGTATCGGTCCGACCTGGCCGTCGTGCAGGACGGCAAAGAGGTATACTCGAAATCAATCGTCGTTAACGACCCCATGCAATACGGGGGGCTCACCTTTTACCAGTCCAGTTATGACAGTATGAAGAATGAACTCGTTGCCGTTATTGAAAACAACAAGACAAAAGCCAAAAAACGCTTCGCCGTGTCGCCGCGGCGGGAGGTGCAATGGCCGGCGGCAGGCCTTTCTTTCGGGGTAGTGGATATGGACGGCCCTGACCGGATGGGGCGATACCGTTTGAAGATATGGTTTTCCGACGGCAAGGCCGCTCCCGCGGAATTCTGGACCTATCCCGGCGTCCCGGCCGAAATCGAACGGCCGGCCACAACATATTCTTTCTCCATCAGACAACGGTTCGCCACCGGGTTACAGGTCGCAAAAGATCCCGGCGTATGGTATGTTTATATCGGCTGCATAATGATGCTGCTCGGACTGGCGGTGGCCTTCTTCCTTTCCCACAAGCGAATATGGATTTATGTCAGCCGGGGAGAAGGAGAAAACGCCAATCTGTTGATCAGCGGTTCAAGCAATAAAAACAAAGCCGGTTTCGAAAAGAAGCTGGAAGAATTAATCGAAAAATTTCAAAATAACACAGAGATAATCAAGGAATAATCATGACCAGTTCAAATCTCTTAGGCATAACAACCTTTGTCTATCTGTTCGCCGCCGCTCTCTATATGGCCGTCTTTATATTCCGTGCCAAAAAGCTGGGAGTTTTTGCCACCATTGTCACGTGGATCGGCCTGTTGATTCAGACCGTGGGCGTTGTTCTCCGCTGGGTGGAATCATACAAAATGGGCATCGGTCATGCGCCGTTATCCAACATGTATGAATCTCTGGTTTTTTTCTCGTGGGCTATTATAGTTTTTTACCTGATCATCGAGTTCAAATATAAAAACAGAATCATCGGCGCCTTTGCCACCCCCTTTGCCTTTCTCGGCATGGCTTATGCCTCTTTTGCCACGGAAATCAGCCAGAAAATAACCCCGCTGGTCCCGGCCCTGCAAAGCAATTGGCTTATTGCCCATGTAATTGCCTGTTTTATAGGTTATGCCGCCTTTGCCGTTGCCTGCGGCATGGGACTCATGTATTTACTCAAATCCCGATGGGGAACGGGACAGGGAAGTATTTTTGATTCTCTACCGGCCTTGAAAGTAATAGATGATATCACCCATAAAATTATTCTTTTCGGTTTTCTCTGGCTGAGTACCGGCATTATCTCCGGCGCCGTCTGGGCAAATTCGGCCTGGGGTACATACTGGAGCTGGGACCCCAAGGAAACCTGGTCCCTGATTACCTGGTTCATTTACGGCGCCACCCTGCATGCCAGATTTACCAAAGGCTGGGGCGGCAAAAGGATTGCCTGGTTGGCCGTCCTCGGCTTCTTCGCCGTAATTTTCACTTATTACGGCGTCAATTTTCTGCTCTCGGGATTACACAGTTACGGCAGCCAATAATCGTAAGAGGCCACAGGGCACGAATCTGGCCGCGATCATGGCGCTACAATATACCTGAGTATAATTGA
>CAYWUR010000093.1:3689-7191 GCA_964460745.1 uncultured Desulfobulbia bacterium
GTGCCATGCTTACGGCCATCTCCGCACCCTGTGACCTCTTACGGGGAGTATGCGGCCACAGGACACGAATCTGCCGCGATCATGGCGCTACAATATACCTGAGTATAATTGAGTGCCATGCTTACGGCCATCTCCGCACCCTGTGACCTCTTACGGGGAGTATGCGGTTGGCGGCGTATCTTACTCCTTACTCCTTACTCCTTACTCCTTACTCCTTACTCCTTACTCCTTACTCCCTACGCAGATCAAGCGGCTCGGCCCGGCCTAGCTCTCCGTTGGTCATGGCGATATGGCCGATATCCTGCCAGTTTCTTTTCAGCACGCCGGCGCCGAAGGCGTCAATCGCCACCGGATCAAAGGCGGCGGCCAGCAGATTAGGGGCCGGCCGGCAGGTTGCCCCCCACAGATGCGCTTCCCGCATGCCGACCGTGGCGTCTAGCAGTGTAAAATCCGGGGTCCGGTAACGGTTTAAATCAGCGATCGCCTCATGAATCCGCTCATGGAAGGACGCCTTCTTCCAGCGACCGTTTTGTTGATAATGCGCCGGCGGAGCGATCCCCATCATGTTTTTCATGGTAAGCGTGACACCGGCCAGGGTGTGGGCTTTAAGGACCGGGACGGAAACAAGAAAACTTTCAAAAACAACCCGCGGCAGATACATCTCCGGCCAGCGCCGGCAGGCTGGTTTTACGATTTTTTGCACCGGCGCCTCGTTTAAATCCATAAGCTCTATATCATAGCGTTGGGCCAATCTTGTATAGCCCAGGAACTCAAAAGGATGACTGGTGTTATAGCTGAGCGAACCAGTGCCCTCGCCGACAATTATCCGGGCGGCGGCATTATTGGCCCGGATGTAATCTATCAGGGCGGCAATAAGCTCGACCGGCGTGGTGACGGGCGGTTTTAAGGCCTCCACCAGATTGGGTTTGACAAGAATCTGCCGCTGCGCCGCCAGACGCTTGCCAAGTCCGGCGGCGTCCAGCAGCCGCGGCACACTTTCCCGCCAGTTCGCAAAATCACAGGTAAAGACGTAACCACTCTCAGGAAAATCTTTCATTTTTCGTAATCGTTCACCAAGGATTGACATGTTTTAGGCATTGGCGGGCTCTTACGGTTTTTCGACCAGGCGCTCGGCCTCAACAACAAGTCCCTTTAGGAGAACAAACCGCCCGAGAGATGTCACCCGGCAGGGAATACTTTTGACAAAGAGCGGATTGTCACACAAGCCGCCCGACAGATAAAGTTCTTGCGGTGAACCGGCAAAGCGGTAAGCATTAATGGCAATGCCCTTGACAAAACGAGCCACGGCTTCGGCATTCGACGCCCCGGAAATCACGGCGTCGAAAATGCTGCTCATGCCTAGAACGCCGCAGGTCACCGAAAAGGGCCGGTCAGGCACGGCCTGCTTATGGTAATCCAACCCATAGTAATGCGCCAGCAGTTCTATAGTAAAGCCCATGGACGCCCCGCACTCCGCGTTCCAGCCCATATCATCCAGCCTGCCCCCCCTATACTTGACAAATTTTATGTCACGGCTGCCGCAGTCAAGAAGCACATAATCATCCTCGCCGATCAACGCCTCCCCTCCCCGGGCCAACGCGATCAATTCATTCACGTAATGATCGGCGAATCTTTTCCCGTTATGTCCGGTTGCCACCGCGACCCGAAGATTATCCCGTAACCCCGGGGTCGGCTCTATTATAGGCCGACCGCCGGGATCATCCAGGTCTAAAAATTTGGTATATGAGGTGCCGAAATCAGCAAGAATCATCGAAAAACTCCGGATAACTCTAAAAAAGCCTGGATCTTAGCCCTGGCGCTGCCGCCCGCCTGAACATCACTATCCAGATAAAGCGCCTGTGGATGTCTGCGGGCCAACATTTGAGCCAGGGCGGTCTTGGCGCAAAAAGACTGGGCAAAAAAAACCGTGGGCACCTGCGGATTAAAATAGGTTTCAAGTTCAAGATCAGCCGGCGTCTTATTCTCCATGCAACGCGTCCACCCATAAACATGGGTGGTATCAGGGAAGAGGGCAAGAACAGAAAAATCCCGCGGCGGCACCCCCCAGAAACCGGCGGTAGGCTGGCAGGATGGCGGGCTATATTCCACGGATCTCCCGGTCAGCTTTACCCCGTCGGTAATGCGCGTTATTTTCTCGACCAGATTCAGCCGGCCTCGGCAGACGGGAATGCCGAACGCCGCCCGGTCTTCGTTGCTCGTCCGCAAGACAGGAATGGCGAGCAGGTCTTCAAGAACGGCGGCCACATATTGCGCACCGTCGCACTTTCCCGGGCCAATATCAATATATATGGCGTCAAGATGGAGATGAAGCGCATTAAGAACCACCGTCCGCAAGACAGCGCAATAAACCTTGGGCAGATAAGACACGGTACTCTCCATGTCCGCCTGCACCAGAGGGGCGTCAAGATCATGAATCATGCAACCCCCGGCATTGAGCTCCCGAATCACCTCCAGAGGCGGCATCCCGACTATACCGACGTTTTTCATATCATTACCTTGACGGACCCGCAACAAATCTGATCAAGAACACACCCAGCAAACCGACGGGCAGATGGACGCCAATGGCGGCCAGAGCGGGATGAATATAGGCCGCCCGCGCTAATGACTGAAAAGCGCCCCAGCCGCCCCAGGCAACAAAGGCCAGACCGCAACTGAGAGGTACGGCCAGGGAGAGATCCTGCCCCCATCGCCGATGGACCAGTAATAAAACAGGAAAACCGACAAGGAGTAATGGCAGACCCAAAAAAATATAGGACAACCGGCCATAAAATTTTAATCGGGCCGCGGAACTCTCCTGCTCTTCAGCCGACCACCCCTTAACAAAAAGCTGAGAAAGGGACATTTCTTCAATTTTGTATTTCGGGATAAAAAGATCTGTAGGTATTTCCGGCAGATCAAAATTTATCTGCCTATATATTTTAACGGTATAGCCGCCATCCGCCATTCTTTTTTTAATCCGACCGTTGGCAAATGACCAGTGGCCATGCGTCCAGACCGCTGTTTCGGCTGAAAGCAACATCTTTAGATCGTAGTTTTTATCCCAGGTGGAATATAAAAAACTTCCATACCGGCTCTGCTTCGGGTCCGACCGTTCAAAAGAATAGAACCCCTCTTCCCCCTTATAGTAAAAACGACCGTTCCGATAAATACCCCGGGGAACTTGCCCCCTGAGCTCTTCATATAATATCTTATCGGTGATCGAGACGGTTGTCGGCAATACCCACTGACACATGGCAAGCGTCAGAATGCAGAAAAGCAGACCGCCGGCAACCATGGGTAGCAGAATCCTGACTATGCCTGTGCCGCCGGCCTCCAAAGCCGCCAATTCGCCGCGATGGTTAAGGAGCCCCAAGGCTATCACGCCGCCCAGCAGAATGCCGACCGGCATTAGTTGCTCGACAATAAAAGGTATTTCCAGAAAAAAATATTTGCCTGCCAAGGCAAAGCTGTTCGGGTTTTCAAGAAATTCATCAATGTGTTC
>CAYWUR010000094.1:0-7126 GCA_964460745.1 uncultured Desulfobulbia bacterium
CCCTGTACGTGAGGAGGGCGAAACGGACGAAGATGGGGTGCAGCTGAATAGTTACGATCATGCAACCCTTTTATAATCCCTCTACGACTCACGTCTTCGAACTCTGTGATCACTCAAATTTCATGAGATAATCAAGCAATGCCGTCGTGGCCTTCTCAACCAGCGGCGCTGCATTGGTGACGGGGCAGCCGGCCCGTTCCGTTTTCCTGATCTCGGCGGAGTCAGGGAAACAGGCGACAGGCTTTTCGCCAAGCGATTCGGCGAGAAACACCTCGTCTTCCTTATCCCTTATCAGATTTCCGACAAACACAATTTTTGGAATCCCTGCTTCCGTTGCCAGTTTTTTTATTTTCCGCGCTGTCCGGACGCTGGATTTAGCTGGAATTACCACAATCAAGAGAAGATCAGCCCCGGCAATTGTGCCCCGGCCAAGATGTTCCACGCCGGCCTCCATATCCAGTAAAACGACCTGGGAGGGAGACAGGAGCAGTTTGGTAAGAAGACGCCGCAAAACGGTATTTTCCGGGCAGGCGCAGCCGCCATCCGCTGTCTGAATGGCTCCCAGCACCATAAGCCGGAGACCGTCCTTTTCCACCATGTACCTCTCCAGCAGGTCATCCACCTTGGGATTTATCTGATAAAAAGGAGAGCCGGGAGTCTTGCCGGACCGTTCGGTCAGGAGTTTTTTCATCTCGGCAATTGGGATAATTTTTTCCACATCGGTTATGCCGATGGTCTGTGCCATGTGCGGACTTGGATCAGCATCAATGATCAGGACGTCCTTGCCTTCCCGTTTCAGCCTGTCGGCCAGCAGCGCCATAATGGTGGTTTTGCCGACCCCGCCTTTGCCGCTTATTGCTATCTTCATAAATTTTCTCTTAACGTGTAAGTGATCTCCGGGCCGGGTTAGCCGCGATCACGGCACTAGTTATCTAGTGCCGTGATTCCGCGCATCGGCCAGTTTTATAATTATGCCGTTTGCCTGCTCCAGCCGGGCGACCAACGTCTTAAATAAATGCTTGGCCACATCCGGATATTTTTCAATAATATCAATCAGTTTGTCGCCGGGAAACCGCTTGATTGTTGAACGTCCCTTGGAGAGGACTGATGCAGATCTGGTCTCCCCGGAAATTGCCGACATCTCGCCGAAGTATTCCCCCGGCTGCACAATCTCGGCAATCTTCTTGCCATCTTTGACAACAAGCAACTCCCCTCGGACCAGTTTAAAAAAATCTATATCAGTATTACCCTCGCGAATGATAACGTCGCCATTCTCGTATTGTTCAACATCCGGATTGATCAGATAAGCGGGCAGACTCTCTTCGGTAATTATCGTCCGTCTGAGAACCTCCTCAATACTGGTACTGCCCTGCCTGATTTTTTCCAGACCGGATTGCCGCAGGGCAACCATGCCTTCCTGAATTGCAACCTTTCTAAGCTGATCCTCCGGCACTTGAGCATTGATGGCCTTTGCCACCTCATCGTTAACCTCCATCAACTCATAAAGACCCAGCCGGCCCTTATAGCCGGTTCCCAGGCATGAACCGCACCCCTTGGGACCGTAGATCTTCAAGCCCGGGATCTCTTCCTCGGAAAATCCCAGGTTCAACAATTCATCCTTTTGCAGATTCTCAAGCGGAACTTTACATTTTGAGCACAAACGACGGACCAGCCGTTGCGACAGAACCATGGTAACGGAAGATGCTATCATATAAGAAGGAATCCCGATATCAATAAGCCGGCCGATGGTGGCTGGACAGTCATTGGTATGCAGGGTACTGAAAACCAGATGGCCGGTCATGGCGGCCTTGATGGCAATCTCCGCGGTTTCCAGATCCCGAATCTCACCGACCATGATAATGTCAGGATCCTGCCGTAGAAAAGCTTTAAGCGCCGCGGCAAAGGTCATGCCCACCTCGGCATGAACATTAACCTGATTGATTCCCTTAAAATTAAATTCCACCGGGTCTTCGGCGGTAAGAATTTTGGTGTCTTCCCGATTCAAGGAATTGAGAATTGAATAAAGAGTAGTGGTCTTACCGCTCCCCGTCGGACCTGTAACGAGCAGCATGCCGTATGGCTGATAAACGCACCGTTTTAGGGCATCAAAGGTTTTTTGCTCAAAACCTAATTTGGTAAGATCAACATTTAAAGAACCACGGTCCAGTATCCGCAGGACGATGCTCTCGCCGAACAAGGTGGGTAGGGAAGAAACCCGGAAATCGACTGATCTGTTTCTGCCCAGCCGCATTTTTATACGGCCATCCTGCGGCACCCGCCGTTCAGTAATATCAAGATTGGCCAGAATTTTCAGTCTGGACACCAGGGCATTTTTGATAGGCAGCGGCAGATTCATGGATTTATAAAGAGAACCGTCAATCCGATAGCGGACCTGCATATTTTTTTCATACGGTTCAATATGAATATCACTGACACCGTCGTTAACCGCCTTAATCAAAATGCCATTCACCAATTTAATGATAGGGGCGTCAGAGGCGGAATACTGATCATATAACCCCTCTTCCTCCCCCGCCGCCGCTCCTATTTCCAGACCTTCCGCCGCTTCCGAAGCCAGGGTCCCGAAATCATCAATCTGCGTAATAGGCAGATCATCTTCCTCGTCTTCCTCCTCTTCCAGCCCCAGCATGCTTTTGTACTCGGCATCGCTGATCTTGTAGTAGGTCTTGTAGGCTCCGACAATCTCCTTTTCAGTTGCCACACACAGAGTCAAGCCCTTTCGGACTTTACTCTGCAATTCTTCGACAGCGGCGGTATCCGTAGGTTCGGACATGGCGATCTGAAGAGATTCACCAATCATGCGGAGAGGAAAGGCCATGTATTTACCGGCCTCTTCGTATGGCAAAAGTTTCAAGACTTCGGGGTCCGGCGATTCACGGGAAATAACGATCGCCGGATAATTTTGGAGTCGGCTCAAGACATTAACAACGGTTTCTTCTTCAATATAACCCTGACGGACAAGGATGCTTCCCAACCGGCCGCCTTTCTTTTTCTGAATGGTCTGCGCGGCTTCGAGTTGGGTGCTGGTTATATAACCTTCCTTGCGGAGCAATTCGCCGACCTTCAACTTACCGGCGCCGGACTGATCTTTAACAGAGGCCTTCAGACTCGACTTCTTGGCAGCGGTTGCGACGCCGCCCATCTTTTTTTTGAAGGAAGGAGACTTTGCCATAGGACAGGTTAACCGTGTTATAGGGTTATATGCGGATTACAAGAATTGATGGCGTCGTAAAAAGGCGGGCCGAAAGAGAAACATCCGCCTCGTCCGGCCCGTCTGTAACAAGAAAACAAAACAGCAATATCCCCTAAAATACGCCCTTCACCCTGCCGGTTTCCACGTCGACGTCTATCCGGCGATAAGCTGGATCTGAAGCCGTGCCTGGCATCAAACTGATTGCCCCGGCCACCGGCACCACGAAACCAGCGCCTTTATAGGCCAGGATATCACGGATCGGCAGACTCCACCCCTTGGGTACGCCCTTCAACTTGGGATCATGCGACAGACTGAGGTGGGTCTTGACCATGCAGGTCCCCATTTCCTTCAAATCCGGATCATTCTCCATACGTTTGAGCTTGGCCTGCGCTTCAGGCGTATAGTGGACCCCATCGGCGCCATAGACCTCTTTGGCAATCAACTCAATACGCTTGCTTAACGGGGTATCAAGATCATAGAGAAATTTGAAGTCGTTGGGCTCCTCACAGGCATCAACCACGGCATCGGCAAATTCCAAGGCGCCGTCACCACCATACTGCCAGTGTTCGGAAAGAGCCACCCTGGCGCCGGCATCCTCGCATACGCGCCGCACAGCCTTAATTTCCTCCTTGCTATCCGTATAAAAGGCATTAATGCACACAACCGGATTGATGCCGGCTTTTTTGACCGTCGCGATGTGATGAATAAGATTGGCACAACCATCCTCGACCCAACCGACATTTTCGGTAAGATATTCCTTGGGCATAGGCTTGCCGGGTACGGGGATCGGTGCACCGCCATGACATTTCAACGCCCTGATCGTGGCCACGACAACAGCGCAGTTTGGTTTAAGACCGCTGTACCTGCATTTCAAATTCCAGAATTTTTCAAAACCGATATCAGCGCCGAAACCACTTTCCGTCACGTTATAATCCGCTAATTTCAGAGCCACGCGATCTGCAATAACAGAAGACTGGCCGATCGCGATATTGGCAAAGGGACCGGCATGAACTATTACCGGCTGACCTTCAATACTTTGCATCAAATTGGGATTCAGGGCCTCAACCATCCAGGCGGTCATCGCGCCGTCAACTTCGAGATCAGCCGTGGTAATCGGCTGGTCCTGCTTGTTATAGGCAACAACTATTTTGCCGATCCGCTCACGCATGTCTTGAAGATCCGTAGCCACAGCCAGGATTGCCATAATTTCAGAACTAACGGCGATGCCGAATTTTGACTGCATCGTATAACCGTCCATCTTACCGCCTAAGCCGATGGTGATATTGCGCAGGGCCTGTGCGCAAAAATCAATAATCCAACCCATTTCCACCTTTTTAGGATGAATATCCAGACGCTTAAGATTTCTTTTCGCCAACTGTTCATCAGTATAGTTGGATTCGTGCTGCATCCTGGAAGTTAATGCAACCATTGCCAGATTATGGGCATTCATGATGGCATTGATATCACCGGTAAGACCAAGGGAAAACGGCGTCAGCGGAATACACTGGGCCAAACCGCCGCCGGCCGCGCTGCCTTTGATATTCATGGTCGGTCCGCCGGAAGGCTGTCGAATAGCGCCGATTACACTCTTGTTGCGTTTTCCCAGGCCCTCAACCAGACCCATGGCGCAGGTGCTTTTGCCTTCGCCGAGCGGAGTAGGCGAGATAGCGGTCACATCAATATATTTGCCGTCCGGCTTATCTTTGAGACGCTCCAGAATTTTACGATAATCCAATTTAGCCACATAATGGCCATGCGGTAAAAGTTCCTCTTTTGCAAGGCCAAGCTCATCCGCCAACTGATAGACGGTTTTCATCCTGCTTTCGGCTTCTTCGGCGATTTCCCAGTCTTTGTGTTTGGTTGGGTCAAGAACCATAAATTCCTCCTTACTGTCACTTAAGTATTTCTTTCTGCACGTTCCTTTCGATGAAACAGTACACCCTTATCTGAATGAGCCCACAGGATGGACGCACTATTCTTCTCAAGGCGAAACGGCACGCTATTCACGGGACAAAATAACACATCAGACGCCCATTATTGCATTTCACCGAACACCCCGGAAAACTTTCCCTTAAAATGTTCAAACAGCGGCGTCATTATCTCGCGCATTGACGGTTCCGCCGCCGGCGAAGTCCGCAGTTTAAAAATGTGTCGCCATTCAAGAAGATTGGCATAAACTATCAACTCGGTCTTGCAGGAATTAGGCAAAACGGTTCGGGCCGCCTGGGGAGAAGAATTTTCAAGGAGCTGTAGATAGATCCTCTCCGTTTCACGCATCGCCTCTTCCCACAAACGATACTCCTCACTGTTGTCCTTAAAAAAAACAGGTTTAATGAAAGTCACCTGATTCCCGAATTTATCCTCGCTGTAACGGCAATATCGTTGGCTTTCCTGTAGGTAGGAACATGGTCGGTGACGAACTATCTCATGCGTAACGGCCCGGTTAACAAAAAACTTAACGGCAATATGCCGGTGTTTTGCCAGGAGATGAGGCGGCATCTTATCCACCGCCGATAATGGTGTTTTTTCGACTGCCACAGATGATGATTTTCCGGCAGTCTCGAGATCATTCCGTGCAACAACATCTTCAAACAAAAGCAGGTGCCGCTCGATCAAAAAAAGGCTGATGGCCCTTATAATTTCCACCTCGGGATGAGCCAGGCATATTTCCCGGAAGGACCGCACACTGCCGGTAATCAAAAAGACCGCTTTCTCCGGCTGATCCACAAAAAGAAATTTGGGCAGCACCCTGAAAAAATCAGCGGCTGACTCTTCACGGTCGATAACGACCCGTAACGTTAACACCGCCATCTCCAGCACGGAATTATGGCCGCGTTTTATAATATTTTTTACGAAAGGAATGGCGGATTCTTTGGTAATCTTGTCTTCACTTTTATAACAAATCCGACCGCAACTCTCGATCCGGACCGCCAGGCCTTCTTGATCGAGTGCATCCAACACCTCAAAACGTGGCAAAATAACTATCATTTTTTCCTTTATTTCTGGGATACGCCTTCACGGGCTGCCGCCCAGAAGGGCGACATTGCCCGCAAATTCTCTATAATAGGAGGTAATTTTGCAAGTACGTAATCCACTTCTTCCTCGGTATTATAAATACTGAGACTGAAGCGAATGGAACCGTGCGCCGCCGTGAACGGCACGCCCATGGCCCGTAGAACGTGCGACGGCTCCAGGGAGCCGGAGGTACAGGCGGAACCGGAAGAAGCGCAAATACCGTACTGATCGAGATGCAGTAAAATGGCCTCGCCCTCCACATATTCAAAACTTATGCTGGAGGTGTTGGGAAGCCGCTCCGTCGGATGGCCGTTCAGCATGGAATTTGAGATCTTTTCAAGCAATCCCTTTTCCAGTTTATCCCGTAACCTCTTTACACGGCCGTTCTCTTCGTCCATATGCGCGGCAGCCAACTCGCAGGCTCTGCCAAGGCCGATAAGCGATGCCACATTTTCCGTCCCCCCGCGACGGCCCTTCTCCTGATGCCCTCCCACCATAAAAGGCATAAAGGGTGTACCCTTGCGGACGTAAAGTACGCCCACCCCTTTAGGCGCATGCAGTTTGTGGCCGGAGATGGAGAGAAAACTCACCGGCACCTTGGCAATGTCGATGGGTATCTTGCCTGCCGCCTGCACCGCGTCGGTATGAAACAATATGCCCCTGCTTCTGGCGATCTCGGCCATTTCAGCAATGGGAAAGACAACGCCCGTCTCGTTGTTGGCCCACATGACGCTGACGATGGCGGTATCGTCGGTGAGGCTGTCTTCATATTGCTGTAAATCAATAGTGCCTTCTCGTTTCAGCGGCCAGAGATTAACTATATGTTTATTAGATCAGTATCTCGTTGTTTGGTGAAAGGGTCGGCGTCTAGGTATAGAGTTTGGTTGTTGGTGTAGTTTT
>CAYWUR010000095.1:0-7122 GCA_964460745.1 uncultured Desulfobulbia bacterium
AGTAAGGAGTGAGGAGTAAGGAGTGAGGAGTAAAAAAACAGAACGGCGAAATCTTTTTTCCTTACTTTTCACCCCTTACTCCTTACTTTTCGCTCCTTACTCCTGCGGCCTGATAATTATCTTTATGGAATCACCGGCATCCGCCACCAGCCGGAACCCTTTAATACTATCGGCCAGACCGAAACGATGGGTGATCGTATCACCCACATTTATCCGCCCTTGCCGGATCAGTTCAAGCGCCGCCACGCAATCGGTCGGCCCGCCGGCATAGGTGGTCGTCATCGTCACATCACGCCGCCAGAACAAATCGTTTATGGATAATGGAATCGTTCCCCCCGCCGGCGCCGGCGCGAAAAAAAGGATGACGCCGCCCCGACCGACAACCTCCATGGCCTGCTTGACGGCGCTTGCCGCGCTCGCGCATACGATTACCAGATCAGCGCCGCGGCCGTTGTTGAGCGCCCTGAATGCCGCCGCTACATCCGAATCGGCCCGTAGCGCTTCGTGCGCCCCAAAACGCCTGGCATCGGCAAGACGATATTCGCTGATATCGGAGGCGACTATCAAGCCGGCCCCGGTCGCGGCGGCCAGATTGATATGGAGCAGCCCGGAAATGCCGCTGCCGAGCACCATGACGCCGGCGGCCGGCCGTAAGCCGGCAAGCCGCTGACCGCGCAGGACGCAGGCAAGCGGTTCGACAAAGGTGCCGTCGTCATAGCTCACCTCGTCCGGCAACTTCCATGTGCCGCGTTCAACATTAACAGCCGGCAGCCGGACATATTCACTGAAACCGCCGGGTTCGAAATGCGTCCCCTTGAGCAGCATATCACAAACCGTCTCATGGCCTGTCAGACAATAATGACAGGCAAAACATGGGACGTGATGGGTGGCGACCACCCGATCGCCCGCCTGAAAAGATGTGACCCCGGCGCCCGCCTCGACAACTTCACCGGCTATTTCATGACCCAGCACCAACGGCGCCTTGTGCAGGCGATACCATTCCATCACATCGCTGCCGCAAATTCCGCCGGCCATGACCTTGACAAGCAGTTCACCCGGCCCGATCACGGGCCGCGGCAACTCCTCGAGCCGAACGTCCCGGTTATTATAGTACATTGCCACCCGCATATATGGATCACTCCACTCGACAGCACGGAAGATTCACGGGCACGAAAGCCCGACTTAAAACTTAAAATTAGAACCACACATTTACGGGACTCAACCATTTAAATCAAAGGCCCGGTCGCCCACCCTATCCCGTAATTCGTCACAATATAGCTTAAGCTCCGGAGATTGCAACGCTGATCCTGTTCAAAAACTTTCTTAAAAGAAGAAGTTGTATTTATACGAGGCATCTGGTATAAAAAAATTTTTATTTTTCTAAAAAATTACATTTGTAACTTAACAAGAGGCAATAGGGCAAAAAACAACAGCAAAGGACAGACACAAACATGACTGCAGATTCGTTACAAAAAAATGTCGCAACCGAAGACAACACCGAAAATGAAGAAATGAGTTTCGCCGATCTCTTTGAAATGGAAGAGAACAGCAAGGTCAGCAAGGTCGGCGACGTAATCGTCGGCACTGTCGTCGGCCTTGTCGACGACCACGTCTTAATTGATATCGGGGATAAAGCGGAAAGCTATATTTCTCTCTCCGAGTTCCGCACCGAAGGAAAGGACGTCGATATAAACATCGGCGAATCCTTTGAGGTGTTCGTGGAAAAAAGGAAGGAGGAAGGCGGGCTGCTTTTATCGCGGGAAAAGGCCGTCGGCATCAAGGTATGGGAAGATATCGCCAAGATACAGGCCGAGGACGGCACCATCGACGGCAAAGTCGAATCCCGGGTCAAGGGCGGCATGTCGGTGGACATCGGTGTCCCCGCCTTTCTGCCGTACTCCCAGATCGATCTGCGGCCGGTCAAGGATCTCGACGCACTGATCGGCAAGACGTTTTCCTTCAAAATTCTTAAATTCAACCGCAAACGCAACAATGTTGTCATTTCGCGCCGGGCTCTGCTCGAAAAAGACAGAAACAAGATGCGCGAGGAAATGCGGAATTCCCTTGAAGAAAATCTGGTAATCAAGGGAACTATTACTAATATAACGGACTATGGTCTATTTATTGATTTAGGCGGCATGGATGGCTTGTGCCATATAACGGATCTTTCATGGGGACGGGTTTCTCATCCGTCAAAACTTTACAAAGTCGGCGACGAAATAGAAGTCAAAGTCCTCAAATACGATCGGGAAACCGACAGGGTTTCTCTGGGCATTAAACAGCTGCGCCCCGACCCTTGGACTACGGTAACGGAACGGTATCCGGTAAATTCCAAAACAGTCGGCAAGGTGGTGAGCATTACCGATTACGGCGTTTTTGTCGAGCTTGAAGAAGGCGTCGAGGGACTCATTCATATTTCTGAAATGACCTGGTCGAAAAAACCGCGTCATCCCTCCAAAATAGTATCGGCCGGCGATGAAGTTGAGGTCATGGTTCTGAACGTCGAAGTCGGCACCAAGCGCATTTCTCTGGGAATGAAACAGCTGCAGGCCAATCCCTGGGACCTGGTCACTGAAAACTACCCGGTCGGCTCCATAATTGAGGGAAAGATAAAAAACATCACCGATTTCGGGATATTCATCGGTATTGAAGAGGGGATAGACGGTCTTATTCATGTCTCGGATTTATCCTGGACGGAACGAATCCGACACCCGTCGGAAAAATATTCCAAAGGCGAAACAATCCAGGCGGTGGTCCTGAAAATTGACCGGGAAAACGAGCGATTTTCCCTGGGAATCAAACAACTGGAGCCGGATCCCTGGCAGGCGGCGTTAAATAAATATCCCATCGGCGCCACGGTTGACGGCAAAATCACCAATGTCACCGACTTCGGCATTTTCGTGCAGATGGAAGAAGGCGTCGAAGGGCTGGTCCATGTCTCCGAGATCAGCAAGGAAAAAATCAACACACCGGTTGGTCTTTATAATGTGGGAGACTCTCTTAAGGTAATGGTCATCAACGCCTCCGCCAAGGAAAGAAAAATAGGCCTTTCCGTTAAAGCCCTCGAAGATGACGGCGAAGAAGGCGGCGGCTACCAGGATATCAAGAAAAAGCAGGCCGCCGGCAACGCTCCTTCCACTATCGGCGACCTCCTGAAGGAGGAACTAGAAAGCAAAAAAGAGAACCAGGAGCTAGCGGAGGAAACCGAGGGAAAGGCGAAGGAAGAACCGGCTGCCGTGGTAGAAGAAGAGGCGCCGGAACCCGCTACTGAAGATTCCGCGGCGGCAGATGAACCGGAACAGAAATAGGGCGGAGCATGGACTGAGTTTTGCCGCGTATGAATGACGAACAGGGCATGACATCATTTCGCCAAAGACATCCGGTACTAGCGGGGTCACTCATTCTAGCGGGGATAATCCTTCTCTTCTGGGGAGGATTATCATATTTTATTGCCTCGTTGATTCCCCTCCAGAAAGATGGCGATATTTTCGGCAATAAACCGGGAATCGGTATTGTCGATATAAAGGGAGTAATCGTCTCTCCCGCGGCAGTCATCGAAACTCTCTCCGCTTTCAGAAAAAACCGGGCCGTCAAGGCAATCGTCCTGCGCATTGACAGCCCGGGCGGCGCGGTCGGCGCATCCCAGGAAATCTTTACGGAAGTTAAACGCACCAACGCGGTTAAACCAATAATTGCGTCCATGGGCTCGGTGGCCGCCTCCGGCGGCTACTATGCGGCGCTTGGCGCGGAACGGATTATTGCCAGCCCCGGAACAATAACCGGCAGCGTCGGTGTAATTATTAAATTTGCCAACCTTGAAGAACTTTTCAATAAGATCGGCTACAAAAGCGAAGTCATCAAAAGTGGACGATTAAAGGATATCGGCGCCGCTAACCGACCGATGAGTGAAGAAGAACGGGGTCTGCTACAGGACCTCATCGACAATGTCCATGGTCAATTTGTAAAATCAGTCGCCGAAAATCGGGCAATTCCGGAGGAAAAAGTCAGAAAACTGGCCGACGGCCGAATATTCTCGGGAGAACAGGCAAAACAGGCCGGCTTGATTGACGAACTGGGCAATTTTACCGACGCTGTTATTCTGGCGGCCAAGATGGCCGACCTCGACACGGAAGCGCCGCATCTGATCTATCCGAAAGAAAAGAATTTTTCGATTCTCCATCTGCTGAACGAAGCGGCCGACAAGACACTGATTAATAATATTCTGCGGGTTTATCCCAGGCTCTCTTATGAGTGGCAGGGCATTCAATAAACTCAACTTTCTGACTTGAAGTATCATATTAATATAATATGACAAATTACTCTTGACTATAGCTGGCATAACCCCCTGGCTTCCATATCGATAAACAACGCAAAATCAAACCGTTAAGCAACTCAGGAAGTTGAGTAATAATATGAAAAAATTCAAGACCATGCCGGGCTGCCCTTTACCGCTTGGTGCGACCATCAAGCCCGAGGGTGTCAATTTTGCCATTTTTTCCAGAAATGCCACCAGGGTTATATTAACGCTTTTCGAATCCGCGACAGGAAACGTAAAGGTTGAAATTCCCCTTGATGCCAAGATTAATAAGACCGGCGATATATGGCACATTCTTATTCTTACCGAAAAGCCAGACCTTTTCTATGGTTTTCGCATGGATGGCCCCCATGACCCCAAAGGCGCCGGACATTATTTCAACCCCGACAAAATGCTTCTGGATCCCTATGCGCTGGCCCTGGTCGGCGGGGAGGAATGGGGCGCCCCCGGCACCGGAGGCGGTAAGGCGGAAACAGGATTTGAACGTCGTTGTCTTGCCGTTGACGGCCATTTCGACTGGGAAGGAGATCGCCCCTTAAACATTCCACTCAAGGATTCCATCATTTACGAACTGCATGTACGGGGGTTTACCAGGGACAAAAGCGCCAAAGTCATTAATCACGGCACCTACGCCGGCATTGTGGAAAAAATCCCCTACCTTCGGAAACTGGGAATAACCGCCGTGGAATTAATGCCGATCACGGATTTTAACGAAAACGAAGTAATCCATACCGACCCGACCAGCGGGGCGCGATTAAAAAACTTCTGGGGATATAGTCCCATTTCTTTCTTCGCGCCAAAGGCCGCCTATGCACGGAACTGTAAAAATGGCGGCCATATACGGGAATTCAAGGAGATGGTGAAGGCCCTCCACCGGGCCGGCATAGAGGTTATCCTCGATATAGTTTTCAATCATACCGCCGAGGGAGGCGACGACGGCCCCATAATAAGTTTCCGGGGAATCGACAACACTATTTATTACCTGCTGGCTCCCGACACCAGAGATTATTTAAACTTTTCCGGCTGCGGCAACACCCTGAACTGCAACCATCCCCTTGTCCGCCACCTGATCATGGATTGCCTGCGTTACTGGGTAATAGAGATGCATGTGGACGGTTTCCGGTTTGATCTGGCCGCCATCATGGGCCGCGACCAACAGGGCCGAGTCGTGCGCAATCCGCCCATGGTTGAAAAAATTGCGGAGGACGCTATCCTTGCCAAAACCAAAATCATTGCCGAGGCATGGGACGCCGCCGGTCTTTATCAGGTAGGCAGTTTCTCGACCAGTGTCCGCTGGGCGGAATGGAACGGCAAATTCCGTGACGATGTCCGTGCCTTTATGTGCGGTCACGAGAACTCCGTGGCCGCCCTGGCCACCCGGATAGCCGGCAGTTCGGATCTTTACAAGGAAAGTTCACGATGCCCTTACAACAGTATCAATTTCGTCACCAGCCACGACGGTTTTACCCTTTACGATCTGGTAAGCTATAACGAGAAACACAACCTTAATAACGGCGAAGACAACCGGGACGGCAGCAACCACAATATCAGCTGGAACAGCGGCGCGGAAGGCGAAACGGCAAACCCGCGAATCAAACAACTACGGACCCGCCGCATACGATCGCTGGCCGTTATCCTTTTTCTCTCTCAGGGCGTACCAATGCTGGCCGCCGGCGATGAATTCGGCCGGAGCCAGAACGGCAACAACAATGCCTACTGTCAGGATAATGAGATCAGTTGGCTGGACTGGCGGTTGACCAGAAAAAACGCTAAACAGCTCCGTTTTTTCCGCCTCCTTATTAAATTAAGAAGAGAACATCCTGTTTTCCGCCGTGCCGATTTTTTCTCAGGCACCAACCGGGAAATCAGATGGCAGTCATCCCACCCGGGCCGGCAGGACTGGTCGCCGACAGGCAAAACCCTGGCTTTTTTTCTGAACGGCGTAGTTGCCAAAAACCGCCGGGACGACGACTTTTTCGTAATGCTGAATGGCCACAGCCAAACGTCGCACACCTTTGTCGTTCCCCCCCCAGGCAGAAACCGCGGGTGGCTGCTTATAATTGATACCGCCGCCCCTTCTCCCGGGGACATCCTGCCGGAAGACCAGGGCACGCCCGTAAAAAACGGGACGAAAATAAAAGTGCGCCCCATGGGGACTGTTGTACTCATTTCGAAACCACACCCCGGAAAGTAAAAAATCCGCCGGGCGTAACTGCGGGGTTAAGCTTTTTTTATGCATACACTAACTAGTTGCTAAAACATTTTTTCTCTTCTATAGTTGTTGGACTTTGAGAAAAGATGAAGCTATGTTTTGGCTTTTCGTTGGATTCGTAAAGAATTCATAGAATATCTTTTAAGTCGCTATCGCTTAAAATAATTGTAACAATTATAACCATTGACTTTAATCAGGAGGACCCCATGTTAAAATTTTTTGCCATTTGTTGCAGTGTGGCCTTAATTATGTTCGGAACCGGCTGTAACCGTAAAGCTTCTGAAAAAACCAACGAGACAAAACCGGTCGCGCAGGCTGAAGCGCCGACCGCCGGCGTTCCCGCTTCCAAGGCGCCGTCAACAATAACAGGCAAGGTGCTTGAGACAATGCCTGCCGGCGAATACACGTACATGAAAGTGCAGACCGCGGATGGCGAAAAATGGGCGGCTATTCCCCAGTCATCCGTCAAAAAAGGTGAAGAGGTCACCTTTTACAATGGCGGCGTGATGACCAACTTCACGAGTAAAGGCCTGAAACGTACTTTTCCCGAAATTATTTTTTCCGCCGGCCTGGTCAAGGGCTCACCATATCGGAA
>CAYWUR010000096.1:0-7093 GCA_964460745.1 uncultured Desulfobulbia bacterium
TCAAGAGTAATTTATCTATTTATATTAATATGATACTTCAAGTCAGAAAGTTGAGGTAAGAATTTCGATATGCCGGAAATGGCTGTACCGATCAGGCGGCCTGCAACTGGCGGCGGGCGGCTTCCTTGCTCGCAAATATATCGCTACCAATCAACTCCATGAGACCGGCCCGTTTCAGAACCTCGACAATCTGCGGTTTGAGGTCGGCGAAAACCAGACCGCGACCTTCCTCATGCAACTGTGTGAGCAGTTCTCGCAGCATAGCCTCACCGGAGGCGTCTATTTCGTTAATACTGCCCCCATCGACAATAATTTTCTTGGCCTCTTTGGCCTGCTCGAATATTTCCCGAACCGTATCCTCGAAATAGGCAACATTGGCGAAGTAGAGCTGCCCGTCAAAATGCATGACCGGGTATTGAACTTTTCTGGTATGGTCGGCCTCGACGCATTCGATTTCCAGGTTGCTGACAATTGTAACCTTGGGCTTCATAGTCTTGAAGAGGTGCAGCCCCAGAGCCAGAGCGCCGCCGATCAAAATACCGTTAACAATGTGAGGAGCAAAGAGCAGTGAGGCGGCAAAAGTTACCCCGGCGCCAATCCCGTCAAACTTACTGACCTTCCAGGCATGAAACATGGCCTTAAAGTCGATTAGTCCGGCGACGGCCATGATGATGATGGCGGCCAGTACCGCCTGGGGCAGATAGACCAGAAACTGGGTTAAAAACAGCAGGGTCAACATAACAATACCGGCGGTAAACACTGAAGACATACCGGGCTTACCACCGGAGGCAAAGTTGAGAGCTGTCCGGGAAAAGGAGCCGCTGGTCGGGTAACAATGGGAGAAACTGCCGACCAGGGCGGAAATGCCCTGACCGATCATTTCCTGGCCAACGCTGATCTTCTGACCGCTCTTGGGAGCGATGGCCTTATTGACCGAATTGAACTCCATAAAACCAATAAACATGACGACAAAGGCGCCGGGGATCATCTCTATCATTGTTGGTATATCGAAATGGGGGGCGGCGAATTTTGGAAGACCCGCTGGAATAAAACCTACCACCGCCACATAACGGCGTCCTTCTTCGACAGCGCCGCTGAAGTTTGGATCAATGACGTGGGGATCGGCCCAGCCCATAAATTTGACGAGCAGGGAACCAATGGCCACGACGACCAGAGCGGCGGGAACCTTGGGGAATTTCTTTTTCAGAAACCAGATAATGGCTATTGAGGCGAAGCCTATGGCAAATGTTTGCATGTGCAATTCGCTGGGGATATGGGCAAAAACATTCCAGATATCCCGCAGATAAAAATCACTGCGGTGCATTTTAACCCCAAAAATCTTGCTGACCTGGGAGGAAGCGATAATCAGCGCCCCGGCGTTGATGAAACCACGAATAACCGGCTGGGAAAGGAAGTTGGCCATGACTGTGAGCTTGAAAACCCCGACCAGGGTCCTGACCGCACCCACCATAAAGGCCAGCAATATCGCCAGTTCAATGTATTTGGCGGAACCTATAAAGTTCGGATCACCTTGGCCGAATGGGGTAAGGGTGGCCATGGTCAACAGCGAGGTCATCGCCACCGGTCCGGTGGCGAGGTGGAAGGATGAACCCCACATGGCGCCGATAAGCCCCGGTAACAGAGCGGCGTATAGTCCGTAAATCGGCGGTAATCCGGCCAGCTGAGCGTAGGCCATCGACTGAGGAATAAGAACCAGGGAGACGGTGAGTCCGGCAATAAAATCGGCGCGAATATTTTTACCGTTGATGAGTGGCCCCCAGGCCAGAAATGGAAAAATTTTTTTTGCCAGCTGCATGTGTACCTCCCAAAAAATAGTGGCCCATCAGGGCATAACAAACCCTACGAGCCGATAAGTGCGAAAGAAAAATTATGAGCGCGCACCGTTAACGTAATAGGCGCTTGGATGCCGACAAGGTACAATTTTTTACAAAAAAATCAACGGGGAAATTTTATTTTTGACTTTTTCATGATAATATCTATCGCAGATTTTATTAATTTTACTGAAAAATACATATTGCCGGACAGACAGAGTCATGCAGAGTCATGAAGACAAAAAAACGGGAGACTGCCCATGCCTCATCAGTATCGTACCCCTTCAGTTGTCAGGGAGTTAGCGCCCTTTAAAATCAACGGCCTCGCCATGCCCTATGCGGAGTTTATGCCCAAACTCTACAACTTCTGCATGGAGCTGGGATTCCGACAGGGTTTGATCATGCCGTCCCGGGCCTTCTGCTCCGACGAGAATCAGGGGTTGCCCATTATTCTGCTTACCAAACATTTTGGGACCTTTCCCTTTAATCATGGCCGGGTAGGCGGTATTGGGGCGGTAGACCGACACGGCCCCCATTCCCAGCACGGTGAGGATGCGATGATCCTTCAGGCAAGTCATGTGGGGTATGACCCTGAATCCGGCGCCTACGGAACCTATCTCCGCCCCCAGATGGCCGGAAAATGTATCTCCCGTTCCTGTGGTAAGCTCTCTCATGTGATTGACCCGTATCTGGAACAGTATCAATTTGCCCGCCGGCGTATTTTCCTCCACCGGGACGATCAGGGCCGATGCCTGATCACCGTTAAAAATTCCTTCATCGATTTTGATTCCCATCCGGTCAAAAATGGCCTGGTTCTGCGTGTGCCTGATATTGTTAAGGAAAATGAACGGGGCGATATCCGGCCACTGACGGCGGCAAGTACATCTCAAACCTACGAGGTGAATGAAAAATTCAGAAACCGGTTAGCCGAACTGGGCTACGAGTGGAAGGCCGGAGAGGGAGAAAATCTTGGCGACCTGCTGACCGCTGATCTCTTTTTCTTCCGGGAAGATTTCCATGAAACCGACGAGTCTATTCTCCTGGAGAGAAATCTAATCGAATTCATGCCGAATATCGTCAGTGCTAAAAATCCGGCCCTCAGGGCCGCTAAAATCAATATCCAGCTGGAGTTTGCCAGGGTGACGGAGTCTATTCGCCGGGGAACCGCTTACGAGAACAAAAACCTGCTCTATATTGCCGGTATTAATCTTGACATATCGCAGTACAAGGAATATCCGCCCACCACCTATTTTGTGCCGTGGGCGGCCCATATTCAGCTCGCCAAAGAGACCCCGGTCGAGTACGACCACCCGTTGGAACAGGAAGAACTGTTTGCCAAGCTGATGAAGCAGAGTAATATTAATCTCGCCCAGGTTGATCTGAAAGAGAATATCCAGCGAATGTTGGAGTCGCCGCGTTTTGATATTCGCGCTCCTAAATAATATTCGCGGCTCAACCGTTTTTTTTTTTTGCATATTTAACGCTTTTTCGTTGACAAAAGATTCGATGTGTTGCATTAATATCGTCTTTTGCCGCCAGCCATGTCTGTACCAGCCACCTTGTTTCAAAGAGGGGCTGCCCAACCATGACCGACGACATTTGGTTTATGCTGCCATTTGTCGCAGCTCCCTTTACAAAAAATCCTGAACCACAAGATAATATCCGAGTAGCCGAATTTATCTCCTGCTCCTTGTTATTATTTTACAAATTTTACCAGAGGAAGATGGATCATTTTTTTCTCTCTCTACTCCTGATTGCGGCGGGTGGCATTCTGCCCTTGACGCTAAGCGGCAACTTCAAGGCCATGAAGGTCTGCGCCATTGCCCTCATTGGCGGCGGCAGCCTGCTGGGCCTGGCCGGCGCCCTGAATTCGCTCCTCCATGGCGGAGAGATCGTCTCCGCCTCTCTGCCTTTTTTGAACACCCTCTCCCTTGACTTTCGGATTGATTATCTCAGCGCCTTTTTTTTGATACCCATCTTTATAATCTCCCCCCTGGCGGCACTCTACAGCTATCATTATCTGGAGGATCGAACTCAATCCCGGCGGGTGGCGGCAAATTATTTCTTCTACAGCGTCCTCACCGTCTCCATGTCCCTGGTGGTCTGCGCCGATAATATCATCACCTTTGCCCTGAGCTGGGAATTGATGTCGCTTTCCTCCTTCTTTCTGGTTATCTATTATTTTGAAAAAAATGTCGTCCGCAAGGCAGGATATCTCTACTTTGTTTTCGCCCAGGCCGGGGCCATGGCCCTGTTCGCCTCCTTTGCCCTGATTTACAGCCATACTGGTTCCCTGGACTTTTCCGCCATTGCCGCGGTACCCGACTACGCCAAGGCCCTGATCTTCACTCTGGCCTTTATCGGTTTTGGATCCAAGGCCGGCATCATACCGCTCCATGTCTGGCTGCCCCACGCCCATCCGGCCGCGCCCAGCCACGTCTCGGCCATTATGAGCGGCGTGATGATCAAGATGGGCATCTACGGCATCATCCGTATATACGGTCTCCTGCATCCCCAAGGGACTTATTGCGCCGAACTGGTTATTGCCGTCGGCGCCGTCACCGGGGTAATGGGGGTGGTTTACGCCCTTGGTCAGCATAATTTGAAACGTCTTTTAGCATATCATAGCGTGGAGAACATCGGCATTATCCTCCTGGGCCTGGGTCTCGGCATGCTGGGTCTGGCCACCGACAATCCGGTTATGGCGGCCCTGGGCTTTATCGGCGGGCTTCTGCATGTATTAAATCATGCCATCTTCAAATCATTGCTTTTCATGGGGGCCGGAGCCGTGCAGCATCATACCGGCACCCTGATTATCGAACAATTAGGTGGTATTATGAAGCGTATGCGAATGTGCGGCGTCACCTTCCTGATTGGCTCACTTGCCATCTGCGGTCTGCCGCCTTTTAACGGCTTTGTCAGTGAATTTTTGATCTACAGCAGCGGTTTTAACGGCGTAAAATCCATGTTCTGGCCATTCCTGTTCGTGGTTGTGACGATTTTATCCCTGGCCATTATCGGTGGCCTGGCTATTGCCTGTTTCACCAAGGTTGTCGGGGTGGTTTTTCTTGGTGAGCCCCGAAGCGAGGCGGCAGCCTCGGCCAAACCCGCCGGCGCCGCCATCCAGACGGCCATGCTTATTCTGGCCGTCTTGTGCGCCGTTATCGGTCTGGCGCCGCAGCTTATTCTGCCTGCCGTTGCGCGGGCCGCCGCCACTCTTTTACCCAATCAGGTTATGCCGCGGGAACTCATGCTGCCGGCCACGGCCATTCATCTATCCCTGGGGGCGGCAGGCTTTTCCGTTCTCGTTCTCTTAATCATCGCCCTGCGGAAGATACTTAATCAAGGCCCGGCGGCACACTCCGCCACCTGGGGCTGCGGTTTCAGTCAGCCCAACACCCGGATGCAATATACCGGCAGTTCCTTTGCCGCCTCCTTCCTGGATTTTTATAAACCCTTTGTTCTGGTGCGGGAAAAATTCGCCGGGCTCCATGATATTTTTCCGAAAACATCCCATTATCACAGTGAAGCCCTGGACATTAGTGAAATCGGCCTGCAACGCGGCATCGTACACCCGGTGATGCGATACACCGTCAAACTACGATGGCTACAGCACGGTCACATACAACTCTATATAGGCTATATTTTCTTTGCCGTGGTCGGCCTGTTATTCTGGCTGGTAATGTAGGGGTAATGAAATGACGGAATCAATTATCCTTATCGTTATTGCTGTTGCGGCCTCACCACTCCTGGCCATGATTATCTCCAAGGTAAAGGCCTGGTTCTCCGGCCGTAAGGGGCCGACCTGGCTACAGAATTATTCCACCCTGGTCAAGCTGTTCAAAAAAACGCCGGTATACAGTAATTCCACCACATTTATCTTTCGGCTCAGTCCGGTTATCACCCTGGCGGGTATAATCGTTGCTCTCTGCCTGTTTCCCTTAGCGGGACGGCCGCCATTGCTGTCGTTTACCGGTGATGTAATCCTCCTCTTTTATCTCCTGGGACTTGGCCGCTTCTTCATCGTCAGCGCCGCCTTGGACACCGCCTCGCCCTTTGAGGGCATGGGCGCCGCCCGCGAGGCCCTGTATGGCGCCCTGGCCGAAGTCACGGTCTTTGTTGTTTTAATTCTCTTTGAGCGTCTACAGGGCGGCGCGAGTCTCGCTTCCTATCTGGGAATGCAAACAAATGCGGGCCTGTGGGGGAGCGCCGGCGCCACCACCATTTTGGTGGTAATAGCTCTGTTCATGGTACTTCTTACTGAAAACGCCCGCGTACCGGTGGATGACCCCACCACCCATCTCGAATTGACCATGATTCATGAGGTAATGGTTCTGGATCACAGCGGCCCGGAGTTTGCTCTGATCGAAGCGGGTTCATGGCTGAAGCTGTTTTTTTATGCCGCCTTCATCGTCAATCTTGTTTGCCCGTTTCACGGCACGGCTCTGGATTTTCTTACCTTTGCCCTTTTGCTCATCGGCCTTTACGTCTTAATAGGATTCATCGAGTCCATTACGGCCCGCTATAAATTGGATATGGTACCTAAATTTATTCTGATTTCCTTTGCTCTGGCCTTTTTTGCCCTTATTCTTTCAATGGGAGCCGCCGCATGATGCCCTTTGCCGATGTATTAATGGTCTTTGTCTTTCTCTCGGTTATGCTCTGCCTGGCTTCCAATCGTTTGATGGAGCTGGTCAAGATTATGGCCTTTCAGGGAATCGTTGTGTCCATCATGCCTCTGGCCCTTGAGGGCGGCCATGAATTGGAGCCCCTCAGTCTGGTTTTTTTAGCCGTTATGCTGTTGGTAAAAGGTTTTATTATGCCTTTTGCCCTATATAATGCCGTTAAAAAGGTTGCCAACCTCCGTGAGGTTGAGCCATATATCGGCTATCACGCCTCTATTTTTACCGGCCTTATTATAATTATGGCCGCAAGTTTTGTCAGTCATCGACTGGCGCCATATATGCCGCCCACGGACATTCTCCTGCTGCCGGCTGGTCTAACCACAATCGCGGCCGGGTTCTTTCTGATGATGTCCCGACATAAAGCCATCACCCAGGTTATTGGTTATCTCATGCTGGAAAACGGCATCTATCTTCTGGGAACAGCCCTGGCAAGCGAAACACATTCGCAATATATGCTGGAGTTCGGGGTTCTCCTGGATCTTCTGGCCGGAGTGATGATTATGGGCATTATTCTCTACCGCATCAGCCGGGCCTTCGACGATGTTGATACGGGACTTTTAGGGAGTTTAAAAGGAT